>DQGU01000030.1:0-15806 GCA_003524565.1 Rhodospirillaceae bacterium | reverse complement strand
TTCCCCTACAAGACGCTCTTCCGATCTCCTTGAAGACGCGTTTCGCCGCAAAAATGTAAAACTGTTGCCAAATTCCCACAGGTCTGCGGGCTTCGCCGTTTTGAAGGCGCCGGACGTGCCGTCGGTGCTGATAGAGACGGGTTTCATGTCCAATCCGGCAGAGGTAAAACTGCTTGGTTCTGCTGAATTTCAGCGCAGAATCTCGTCTGCCGTGGTCGAAGGTGTGGATGCCTACTTCCGCAAAATTCGCGCCCTGCAAAAGATATAAAACGCGGCGCATACACCGTTTTGACACGGTTTTCGGGATATTACAGAAAACCCCGCCTGCTGGACGAGAATCAGACGCTGTAGTAGAAAAAGGGAGTTACAACGTTGTACCACCGCCTTCTTTTTCTAGAAGGCTTTTCAAAGAGGAAAATAAAACAATGAAACGCTCTATCATCGCTCTTTCCGTGCTCGCAGTTATGTCCGTTTCCGCTTGCACCAGCGGCGGCTCCTGGACCCCGATGTCTGCTGGCCGCACGGCTGGCGAAGGCACCGTTGAGTCCTACCAGCCCGCGAAAAAAGCTGACAAGACCTTCAGCCACTCGCTGCGCAAGTAAGGTCTTCAGCGCGCGGGCTTTGGCTCTGCGTGCGTGAAGCAAAGAATAAACCGCGCCTCGTCGCAAGACAGGCGCGGTTTTTCTTTGGGCGGTTTAGAGGTGAGGCGAACTGCTGCCCGTGCGTCTGGACACCGGCCTGCGCCGGTGTGACGTGAGGTTGTGGATGGCAGACATGTGCGGCGAAAAGCGCCGGTCACACCGGCGCAGGCCGGTGTCCAGACGTTTACAGGCGCTCTAGTTATATTGCGGGCGCTGGCGGCTGCTGGCGGCGTTGTTTTCGCGGCTGTTGTCGTCGTCACGGGCGCTCGGGGTTGCAATCAGCACGGGCACGCCGCGGCGCTCCTTGACGGCCTTTTCAACCGCACCCCAGTTGACGCGGTGGGCGGCGACGCCGGCGGCGTCAGTAATCATTTCGCGCATTTTATCGGTCAGCGGCGTCGGGGTGATGTCGATGCCGTTTTCGATGTCGATGCTTTGGGTCTGGGTCGGGTTTGCCTCCAGATACAGGCCGTCATCCAGCCAGCCGACCAGAATGGGCTGGTCAACCACGGCAACGCGCGTGCCCACGGGCACCATGCCGAAGAAACTGACCACGTCTTCGGGGTACATGCGCATGCAGCCGGAACTGACGCGGCGGCCGATGCCCCAGGGCTTGTTGGAGCCATGGATAAGAAACGTCGGCCAGCCCAGATAAAGCGCATGGGTGCCCAGCGGGTTTGAAATGCCGGGCGATACCATGCGCGGCAGCCATGGTTTGGCTTCGCGCATGCGCTCCGTCGGGTACCAGCTGGGGCCAGCGGTTTTGCGCACGACCTTGGTCACACCCGTCGGGGTATCCAGCCCCTCGCTGCCGATGCCGATGGGGTAGGTAATCGGCTCGCGCCCCGGGTCGCGGAAATAATAAAGACGCATCTTGGCAAGATTCACCACAATGCCCTGCTGGCGCGCGCGCGGCAGCAACTGGAAGCCCGGAATAATCACCGGTTTGCCGGGCGGCGGCGCCCAGGGGTCAATTTCGGGGTTGGCGGCGCGCATTTCGACATAGCCGACCGAATAATGGCGCGCGATGTCCAGAAACGTGTCTTCTTCGCCCGCGATATAGGCGGTTTCCTTGCCCATGGCAATGCGCGCGCCGATGGGGTAATCGGGCAGGCTGCCCTCTTCGGGTTTGTTGGTGACCTTGAGCGTTTCTTCGCCCATGGTTTTATCTGCCTTGGCAGGTTTGCGTTTGGGCGCGGGTTTTTGCGCGTCTGCTTTTTTTGTGTCCGGCTTTTGCGCGGCTTGCTTTTCGTCACCCTTTGCCGTTGCGGCCTGCAGCGTCACGGGGAGTGAAAACACGGCCAACACGAAAAACGAGGCCAGCAGCGCAGCGGGGGCGGTCAGGGGGCGTTTCGCAAACATCCGGCTATTATCCTTATCAGGTGGCGTCTTTTGCGCGTATGATAGATGAATTATACTACGAAAACAGTTGTTTTTTCGCTTAATAACCACCGGATGAAGACCAAGAATGCTGGCCAGCCTTTGGAAACGCGCCAAACCCGACCTGCCCCCGCGGCTGGATACGCCGCGGCTTTACCTGCGCCTGCCTGAAGCGGGCGATGTGGCGGCATGGACGGCGCAGATTGAGCGCAATGCGGATTTTCTGCGTCCATGGAGCCCTGCATCAACCCTGCGGCAGGTGAACCGCCACGGCTATGCCGCGCGGCGCGCGCTGTGGCAATACGACAGCAAGCAGGGCTGCGCGCATGTGTTTTTTATTTTCAGGCAGGCCGACGATGCGCTTTTGGGCGGCATCACGCTTGGCAATATTATTCGTGCCGCCGCGCAAATGGCAACGCTCGGCTATTGGCTGGATGAGGCCGTGCGCGGACAGGGCTTGATGGCGGAGGCCGTCGGCAGGCTATCGCAATATGCCTTTGACGATTTGGGGCTGCACCGTCTGCAGGCGGGCTGCCTGCCCGAAAACCGCGCCAGCCAGCGCGTGCTTGAAAAAAACGGCTTTCATGCCGAAGGCATCGCGCGCGGCCTTGTCAAAATCAACGGCGTGTGGCGCGACCATCTTATTTTCGCAAAAATCGCGGGCGACGAAGCGCAGGGCTAGGGCGCGCCGCGCTGGGCGATGTTTTTCTGTCAGGGTTTATTCACGCGTTTGCGTACCGTGGGGCCGCAGGGCAGTGTCATGTCGCCTGCCAGCACCGAGGCGCCGTCAATCGCATGTTTGCGCGTGCAAAGCGCGTCGGTCATGGCCTGCATCATGTCGTGCCGCGCGGCGGGGGCGCCGCCCGGGGGCTGTTTGTCGTCTTTGGCGGCAAGGCTGAGCGGCGTTTCGCCATCATGGCGCGCGGCATCGGCACGCGCCCCTGCGGCCACCAGCACATGCAGGTTTTCCGGCCGCTCGAACATCACGGCGAAATAAAGCGGGGTTTCACCCAGATGATTGCGGGCCTCGATGCGCGCACCCGCATCGACAAGTCTTTGCGTGTTATCCGCGCGCGCGCATTGCGCGGCGAAATGCAGCGGCGTATTGCCCGCATGGTCGGGTGCATTAATATCGGCGCCGCGCGCGACAAGCCAGGCAATCTGACTGCTGTCCATGGCAATCACGGCGAAGTGCAGCGGGGTCAGGCCGTCGGGCGCGGGCGTGTTGATGGCCTCCGGCCAACGGGTGATGATATTGCGCACGCTTGTGACGTCGTATTTCCCCGCGGCCTCGCAAAGCACGGCAGCGCTGGCGGCGGTGAAGGGCGCATCGTTTTTACCCTGCACGGCGGAAAAGCCGTGGCGAGCCGCAGCGCGGAGCTTGTCAAAGAAGGGGGAGGACATGATGGTTCGAATCAAACTTGCTGTTTCAACAAGTCATGAAGGTTACGCCCCGCGCCTTCGGGCTGTCAAAAACATTTTCCGTATTTGCGGTGTCTAAGTACCGAGAAAGCGGATAAAAATGCGCCGGACAAGGAATTGAGCACATAAGCACCCCAAACGCATCTACGGTGACATCCAAAAACGTCAGGCGTGGCCGGCGTCCGCCGAAAGCGCGTGGGCATCAATGCCAAGGCGTGACAGCGCCTTGCCCCATTTGTCGTCAAGGGCGGTGCCGAAAATCAAATCCTCGTCCGCGGGGATGGTCAGCCAGCTGTTGCCCTGAATTTCGGATTCCAGCTGGCCCGCGCTCCAGCCCGCATAGCCGAGGGCGAAGATGCTGCGTGTCGGGCCGCGCCCCTCCGCAATCGCCTCCAGAATATCGATGGTGCCGGTGATGCAGAGCGTATCGTTGATGCGCACGGTGTCTTCGCGGATAAAGTCGGTGGAGTGCAGCACAAACCCGCGCCCCGTTTCAACGGGGCCGCCGAAATGCACCACGGGCTCGATAGACAGTGAAGAGCGCGGCAGTTTCAGCTGCGACAGCAGTTCCCCAAATCCGACATCGGGTAGGCGCTGATTGACCACGATGCCCATCGCCCCTGCCGCGCTATGGGCGCAGACATAAACGACGCTGCGGGTGAAAAGCCCGTCTTGCAGCCCCGGCATGGCAATCAGCAACGAATGGCGGAACGGACTGTCGCCGCTCAGCAATTCGGGGTCTATCTGTGTGCTGCCCTGAAGCTCTTTTTTCATCATGCTATCCTATCAGAAAACCATGAAGGAGGGGTAAAGCGCGGCCGTCTTTGCGGGCAAGGCCATGAAACTTCTGGTTTATTCTTCGGCCGCCGCTTCGGCCGCGGGGGCGGGCTGCGCGGCGGGTGCTACGCGTTTGCGCACCTGACGCCAGCGCTGCACGTTGCGGTTATGCTCTTGCAGTGTTTTGCCAAAGGCATGACCGCCCGAACCATCGGCGACAAAATAAATGAAATCGTGTTTTTCAGGGTTAAGCGCCGCGGCGAGCGATTCATAGCCCGGGTTGGCAATCGGCCCCGGCGGCAGGCCTGCGTATTTGTAGGTGTTGTAGGGGGAGTCAACCTCTTCAAGGTCGCGGCGCAAAAGCGCGCGGCCAAGGCGCGTTTTCCCCTCCGTCAGGGCATAGATAACCGTCGGGTCGGTTTGCAGTTTCATGCCCATGCGCAAGCGGTTCACGAAAACACCGGCGACGCGCGGACGCTCCGCCGCAATCGCGGTTTCTTTTTCGACGATAGCAGCCAGAATGACTGCTTCTTCGCGGGTTTTGATGGGCAGGCCTTCCGCGCGTTTTTCCCAAAGTTCATCAAGGGCGGTGTTCATCGATTTTTGCATGCGCGCCACGATGTCGCTGCGATGCGCGCCGCGGGTGTAGTGATATGTTTCGGGCAGCAGGCTGCCCTCGGGCGGGATGGTGACGATTTCGCCCTGCATCGCGTCCGCGGCGTTAATCAGCGCGATGATTTCAACGGCCATCAGCCCTTCGGGCACGGTCAGGCGGCGCTGGAATGTCTTGCCCATGTGCAGGATGCGGATGATGTCGCGGGTTGATGCCACAGTAGGCATCAGGTATTCGCCGGCTTTCAGCCCGCCGCGTTTGGGGTAGCGCCACGCGATGTAACGCGCGCCGATTTGAAACACGCGGGCATCATTGATAAACCCCTGTGCTTCAAGGTCGCGGGCGATTTTGGCGATGCCGCTGCCCGGCTCGACGAACATCATGGTGTTTTCGGGCATGACGCGCATGGCGTGAAAGGCGCGGTCAAACCAAAGCCCCGCGGCCAGCACGGCGCAAAGCCCCAAAAGCGCGGCGTAAGCGAGAAACCGCCCGACCTTCACGCCCTACACCTTGCGAAAGACGAGGGAGGCGTTGGTGCCGCCAAAGCCGAAGGAATTCGACAGCGCGACATTGACCTTTTTCTCTTTCGCCTTGTGCGGGACAAGGTCCACGCCCTCTGCGACGTCGGACGGGTCGTCAAGGTTCAGTGTCGGCGGCAGGATGCCGGTTTCGATGGCCTTGATGCTGTAAATCGCCTCGACCGCGCCCGCTGCACCCAAAAGGTGACCGATAGCGGATTTGGTGGAAGAGATAGAAACCGTTTTGATGGCGTCGCCGAACAGACGCTTGGTCGCGCCCAGTTCGATGTCATCGCCCAGCGGCGTCGATGTGCCGTGCGCATTGATATAATCGACCTCGGCCGGCGTCACGCCCGCGCGCTTCAGCGCGGCTTGCATGGCGCGGTAACCGCCATCGCCGTTTTCAGCGGGGGATGTAACGTGATACGCATCGCCCGACAGGCCATAGCCGACAACTTCGGCATAAATTTTCGCGCCACGTTTTTTGGCGTGCTCGTATTCTTCGAGAACCACAACGCCTGCGCCTTCACCAATCACAAAACCGTCGCGGCCTTTGTCAAACGGGCGGGATGCTTTTTCCGGCGTGTCGTTATAGCTGGTGGACAGTGCGCGGCAGGCGGCAAAACCGCCGACGCCGACGCGGCAGATGGCGGCTTCGGCGCCGCCAGCCACCATCACGTCCGCATCGTCAAACGCAATCAGGCGCGCGGCATCGCCAATCGCATGGCTGCCCGTCGCGCAGGCGGTAACAACCGCATGGTTCGGCCCCTTGAAGCCGTAGCGGATGGAAACCTGCCCCGAAATCAGGTTGATAAGCGAAGAGGGGATAAAAAAGGGCGAAATACGGCGCGGACCTTTTTCCGCCATGAGCAGCGAGGTGTCGTGAATGTTCGAAAGCCCGCCAATGCCCGAGCCGATAAGCACGCCCGCGCGGCAGCGCGCTTCTTCGTCCGCGGGGACGTAGCCGCTGTCTTCAACCGCATCGACGGCGGCGGCGTAGCCGAAATGGATGAACTTATCCATCTTCTTCTGCTCTTTGGGCTCGATGTATTTATTCACATCGAACAGGCCTTCGGCGCCTTCCCACACGGGAACTTCGGCCGCAACCTGCGAGGCGATGTCGGAGGCGTCAAAACCGCGGATGTTACGAATGCCCGATTTACCGGCGGTGATGGCCTGCCAGTTATGCGCAAGACCCTGACCGAGCGGGCTGATGATGCCCATACCTGTTACGACAACACGTCTCATGTTCTATATCCTGTATGCTTTGGTTTGCTGCCGGATGCGGCGTGATGGATTCGGGTGCAGTATAAATCTAAATGGTGCCGCGGCGGTAAAAGAACAGCCCCTCTCCTGTTTTGCAAAGAGAAGGGCTGTTCAAATCCGTATAAACGGCGCGCCGGTTAGGCGGCTTTCGCGTTCTGCTCGATGAAGCTGATCGCGTCTTTTACGGTCTGGATTTTCTCAGCCGCATCGTCGGGGATTTCGATACCGAATTCCTCTTCAAAAGCCATGACGAGCTCGACCGTATCCAGGCTGTCTGCGCCCAGATCGTCGATAAAGCTTGCATCGTCAGTAACTTTGGCGCCATCAACGCCCAAATGTTCGACAACGATTTTTTTGACGCGTTCGTTGATGTCGCTCATGTAAAACCTCGTTTGATTACGTTAAAGCTCTTTTCCCTGCCGCGCAGAGAGTGGCATTAGGTAACATAAATTTTCCGCATTGCAAATAGAGATTGATTATTTACATAATTAAGCGAAACCAAACTCCGTTCAGATGCAAAAAGCCCCGCCGTCTGGGGCAGGGCTTTTTGTCTGAAAGGCGGTAGCGCTGGTGCTTAAATCACCGCCGCAGGCGGCCTAAATCATCGCCATGCCGCCGTTTACATGCAGTGTCTGGCCAGTCATGTAGCCCGCCTCGTTAGAGGCGAGATAGACTACAGCCGCCGCGATGTCTTCCGGCGTGCCCATGGCGCCCGCGGGGATGGTTGCGTTGATTTTGGCTTTTTGCTCGTCATTCAGCGCGTCGGTCATGGCGGTTGAAATGAAACCGGGGGCGATGCAGTTGACGGTGATTCCGCGGTTGGCGACTTCCTGCGCCATGGATTTGCTCATGCCAATCATGCCGGCTTTGGACGCGCAGTAATTCGCCTGCCCCGGGTTACCCGTAACGCCAACGACCGAGGTGATGTTGATGATGCGGCCCGCGCGGCGTTTCATCATGCCGCGGATGGCGGCGCGTATCAGGCGGAAAGGTGCGGTCAGGTTCACATCCTGCACAACCTGCCAGTCTTCGTCTTTCATGCGCATGAAAAGACCGTCTTTGGTCAGGCCTGCGTTGTTTACAAGGATGTCGATTTGCCCCATGGCGTCTTCGCCCGCCTTGACCAGCGCATCGGCGGCTTCGGCCGTGTTCAAATCGCCCGGCACGACATGCACGCGCTCCTGTCCGATTTCAGCGGCAAGCTTGTTCAGCGCCTCCACATTGCGACCGGAAAGAGCGACGTCTGCGCCCGCGGCGTGCAGCGCCTTGGCGATAGCCCCGCCAATGCCGCCTGATGCGCCGGTGACGAGTGCTTTTTTACCCGAAAGATTGAACATGTCCTGTTTCCTTTTTTGTTTTTGTTTGTGTGTTTTTACGCTTTGCCGGACGGCTGCGCCCAGAAATAAACCATCACCAAAAGCCCCGCGACGGGGATAAGCAGCAGCAGTTGCAGCCAGCCGCTACGTCCTGTGTCGTGCAGGCGGCGCGCGCCGACGGCAAGCGAGGGAATAGCCAGCGCCAGGCTGATAAGCCCCGACAGCAAATAGAAAATAGATAGAATTTGGCCAAGCCCTTGCAGCAGCAGGCACAGGGCAAGCAGGGGCAAAAACCATAGCCAGAATTCACGCAAGCCCGCGCGGCCATCGAAATTGGCGTAATTGTTCAGGATATGGCGGGCGTTTTTTTGCACGTCGGCGGAAAGGGCATTGAAGTCCATTCTCGTTTTTCCTTTTGTTGTTATCGCGCGGCGGCGGTTTATTTCAGAAATTCTTCGATGTCTTTGGGGGTGCCGACGGCGCGGCCGGTCATGTCGCCCTCGATACGCTTGGTCAGGCCGGTCAGTACCTTGCCCGCGCCCAGCTCCACCGTTTCGGTGACGCCGCGGGTTTTCATGTACATGACGGATTCGCGCCAGCGCACCATGCCGGTCACCTGTTCAACCAGCAGGTTCTTGATTTGCGCGGGGTCGGTGACCTCGCTGGCAATTACGTTGGCGACCAGCGGCACGCTCGGCGCGCGCAAGGTGATTTGCGCCAGCGCATCGCGCATGGCATCCGCCGCGGGCTGCATCAGCGGGCAGTGGAACGGCGCCGATACCGGCAGCAGAATGGCGCGCTTTGCGCCACGTTCGGTTGCGAGCGCGACGGCTTTTTCAACCGCGGCCTTGTGCCCGCTCACGACCACTTGGCCGAAGGAATTGTCGTTGGCGGCGGCAACAATCTCGGCAGAACCGGAAACGCTGCTGGCGGCCTTCACAATGTCGGTTACATCCGGCAGCTCAAGCCCCAGAATGGCGGCCATGGCGCCGACGCCGACGGGCACGGCTTTTTGCATCGACTGGCCGCGCAGCTTCAAAAGGCGCGCCGCGTCGCTGAGATTGAAAGAACCCGCCGCCGTCAGGGCGGAATATTCACCCAGCGAATGTCCGGCGACAAAGGCGCAATGGGCGGTGGTGAACAAATCCGGCTTCGCCTGTTGCAACACGCGCGCGACGGCGACGGAAACCGCCATCAGCGCCGGCTGGGTGTTTTCGGTGAGGTTGAGGTCGGTATCCGGCCCCTCGAACATGATTTTGCTCAGGCTTTGCGACAGCGCGTCATCGACTTCCTGAAAAACCTCGCGCGCGGCGGGGAAGGCTTCGGCAAGGTCTTTGCCCATGCCGATAAACTGGCTGCCTTGGCCGGGGAATACGAAAGCTTTCATGACGTGCCATCCTTTATATATATGTAGCGGCGGTGAATCCTGCGTCCTTACATAAACGACCTTGCCGCGATGGGCAAGGCGCAGCGGGTGCAGGGCAGGACGCGGAACTTTGCGCGTGAAGGCCGGATATGTTAATCTGATAAAATTATGACAGTAAAGGCATAGGCGATGCAGTTACAACTATTTGATTCAGATAAAAATTTGGTGATTTTGCAGCCTTCTGCCGCCGAAGAAACCGCGCAGCTGCAAGCTGTGGTGGCCACGGTGGCCGCGCAATACGGCGAGCTGGACGAAGTTATTCTGAATGTGCCGGAGCTGGATGTTTCCATCACACAGGCTGCACTAGACGATGCGCTGGCCGCGCGTGCAAACCCGCAGGCGCCCTTTGCCCTGTCTTTGCCGCATTTTTACAATATTTTTAGAATGCTCGGCTCGGTCGGGCAGGAATACCCGATTTTGGTTTTCGACCCTGCCGCCGCCTTGACGCGCGATACGGTCGGCTATCTGGGTGATTGCTTTTTCGCCATATCGCGCCAGATACCGGAGCGCGCGGCAGGCGGTGACGCATGAGGGGCATGCCGGAGCATTTCAGCGACCTTGTGCAGGAAGTAGCCGAGAAAAGTTTCATTAAGCATGCCGTGCGGCTGGCTGAATTTGACAATCCGCTGCTGGGGCCGCCGCTTCAAATTGAAACGCCTGCGCAGCTGGCGCGGCATGTGCGCCATGTGCTGCTGAACCCGCTCAGCGTTGCGGCGAAACTGTCTGATAACCGCGTGGCCTGTTATGACCACTACAGCAATACTCTGGTCGTGCTGACGCCGGATGCGAAAAGGCCGGGCACTTGCTACCGCCCTGATGCCACCGGCACGACGTTCCAAAAGTTGCTGGAAGACAGCCGCGACGCACAAAGCCAGAAACGCCCGCAAGCCTTTCTGGGCGGGCTTTATGCGCTGTTTCCGGCGTGGCGCGGGCAGCTGCAAATGGCCGAAGAAAAGCCCGCCGCACAAACGCAGCTTTCATCTGGCAAGCCCGACTAGCCAGTCGCCTGCTTTACGTTATATTTTATGAATGATTGCGGCGCTGGATGGTGGCGGGCTTCAAAAGGGGCACATCGCGGACGCTGCCGTTTTTGATTTCGGCATCGATAGTGTCGTTACGCGCGGCGCGCAGGGTTTGCGCGAAAACCGGGTCAATGGCGGCGCGCCTTTCATCCGGCATCGGTTTGCCGTCCAGCCAGTATTCCGGTTTTTTGGTTTTATCGGCATAGGTCACGGCGGGGCCGAAGGCGCGGCTCAGCTGGCCGTTTTCGTACCAGGCGCGGTCGCCGTTTGCGGCTTCGATAGCGGGCAGGTCGCCGCCGCGGTGCAGGACACCGTGAATAAAATAGGCCTTGCCGCCTTCGGGGTCGGTGGCGGCGGGCAGGTCGCCCTCGCGGTGCAGCTGTTCGTTGTCGTCATACCATTCCTCGCCCCCTTCGCTGGGGGCGTGGCGGCCGGCGGGTTTGCGGCTGAACAGGTCGGAAAACGACATATAGGCTCCTGCGGGCTCCTGAAATCGAATAATGGTATTATAATACCTCTATTTTCAGAATAATCAAGCGTCAAATGCGGGATAGTGGGCGGTTTTGTGTGGGATTTCCGTGCCTAAATATCGAAAACCCTTGCCTTTGTGGGCCGAATCCCCGATATTCGCCGCCTGTAACCCGCCAGCCGGCTTTGCCGTCTGGCTACATGGGTTGTGCGGCTGGTTTGCGCAAGGTGCGCGAAAACAGCGGCAACCTGCCTTTAAACCAAGGGATGTAACATGCCTCTTTATGAAACCGTGTTTATCGCACGGCAGGATGTTTCTGCCAAACAGGTAGAAGACATGGCTGCCAGCTTTAGCAAAATCGTCAACGACAACGGCGGCCAGACCAAGCGCACCGAAAGCTGGGGCCTGCGCACGCTCGCGTACCGCATCAACAAAAACCGCAAGGGTCACTACACCCTTTTCCACTTCGACGCGCCCTTCAAGGCGATTGCCGAAATGGAACGCAACATGAAAATCAACGAAGACGTTCTTCGCTTCATGACCGTCAAGATTGAAAAACTGCCGGAAGGCCCCTCGGCCATCCTGCGCCAGTCTGAAGAAGGCGAAGACCGTCCCCGTGGCGAACGCGGTGACCGCGAAGGCCGTGGCGAGCGTTTTGAGCGCTCTGAACGCAAATTCTCGAAAGAGGGAGAAGAATAATGTCCGCAGAACGCAAACCCGCAGAACGTAAATCTGCCGGCGGTCCCCGCCGCGCGTTTTTCCGCCGCCGTAAAACCTGCCCCTTCAAAGGCAAGAACGCGCCGGAAATCGACTACAAAGACATCAAGCTGCTCGGCCGTTATGTTTCCGAGCGCGGCAAGATTGTCCCCTCCCGCATCACTGCCGTATCGCAAAAAGCGCAACGCAAACTGGCCCGCGAAATCAAACGCGCCCGTTTCCTCGCGCTTATGCCCTACGTTGCGAACTAAGAGCTAAGGAAGGATACAGACATGCAAGTCATTCTCCTCGAACGCGTGGAAAACCTCGGCCAGATGGGTGACGTTGTCACCGTGCGCCCGGGTTATGCCCGCAACTTCCTGCTGCCGCGCCAGAAAGCCCTGCGCGCGACGAAGGACAACATCTCCTACTTCGACGGCAAGAAAAAGGAACTGGAAGCCCAGAACCTGAAACGCCGCGAAGAAGCTGAAAAAGTCTCCGTGAAAATGGAAGGCCTCAAAGTCTCCCTTATCCGTCAGGCGTCCGAAGCCGGCCAGCTTTACGGTTCGGTCACCGCCCGCGACATCGCGGATGCGGTTACCGACAAGGGTTTCAAAATCGACCGTGAACAGGTCACGATGGATCGTGCATACAAATTGCTCGGCCTCTACCCTGTAAAAGTCTTCCTGCATCCGGAAGTCATGGTTGAAGTCACCATCAACATCGCCCGTTCCGCTGAAGAAGCGAAAATTCAGGAAGAGCGCGGCGAAGCCCTCATCGTTAAAGATGACCGCACGCTGCGTGCCGAAGAGCGCGCTGCCGAAGCTGCCGCCGCCCTCGAGGCGCAGGCCGCTGCGGAAGCTGCAAAAGCAGCCGAAGGCGAAAAAACCGAAGAAGCTGCCGCTTAAGGCGACTTCACGTTTTTACAAAAAAACAGCCCGCGCGCAACGCCGGGCTGTTTTTTTTATGCGCCTGTGCGGCAGTCAGGCCACGGCCTGAAAAAAGCTTATAGAATCGTTCATATCACGCGATTCTTCTGCTAATTTGGTGACATGACAGCAGATGCCCTCCAACGTTCCGTTTCCGCCGTCGGCAGCCTTAGCGGCGATGCCGAATACCGCGTCATGCCCCACAATGACGAGGTGGAGCAGGCGCTCCTCGGCGCGCTGCTGGTCAATAACCGCGCGCTTGAAAAAGTGAACGAGTTTCTGCGGCCCGAGCATTTCTACAACCCCGTGCACGGCCGCATATTCGAAGCCATCGTGAAATTCGTGGAGCGCGGACAGGACGCGAGCCCCATCACGCTCAAAAGCTATTTCGAAAAAGACCAGGACCTCGCGCCCGTTGGCGGCGGGCAATATCTGGCTGACCTCGCCGCGCATATCATCAGCGTGGTCAACGTCGAAGATTACGGCCGCACGATTTACGAACTGCATCTGCGCCGCGCGCTGGTCGCGCTTGGCGAAGACGTGGTCAACGACGCTTATGCCCACAATGTCGATGTCACGGCGACCGACCAGATTGAACAAACGGAAAAACGCCTGTTCGACCTCGCGACTGCCGGTGACTACAAGGGCGGGTTTATTCCGTTCAGTGAATCCCTCGCGCAGGCTATCCGTCAGGCCGAAGTCGCCTATCAGCGCGAAGGCATGGTCACGGGTATCACCACCGGCCTTCTTGATATCGATAAAAAACTCGGCGGTTTGCAAAATTCCGATTTGCTTATTCTTGCCGGCCGTCCGTCGATGGGTAAATCGGCGCTGGCGACCAATATGGGCATCAATGCGGCCCGCGCCTATTTGCAATCAAACGGCAAAGAAGGGGCAGTCGTCGGTATGTTTTCCCTCGAGATGTCGGCGGAGCAGCTGGCGGGACGTATTCTTGCCGACCTCTCCGGCGTGCCGTCCGACAAAATACGGCGCGGTGAAATCGCCGATACCGATTTCCAAAAATTTGTCGAAGCGAGCCAGCAGATGTCGCGCGCGCCGCTGTTCATCGACGATACGCCCGCGCTGACCATGAGCGCGATACGCACGCGCTGCCGCCGTTTGAAACGCCAGCACAACCTTGGCCTTATCATCATCGACTATTTGCAGCTTATTCAAGGCTCCGGCAGCGCAGGCTCGCAGGGCAGCCGCGTGCAGGAAGTCTCCGAAATCACCCGCTCGCTCAAGGCGCTGGCGAAAGAGCTGGAAGTGCCCGTGCTTGCGCTCTCGCAGCTCAGCCGCGCGGTCGAAGCGCGCGACAACAAGCGCCCGCAGCTGGCGGACTTGCGTGAATCCGGTTCTATCGAGCAGGACGCGGATATCGTCATGTTCGTTTACCGCGAAGAATATTATCTGGAGCGCGAACAGCCCGCGCCGCGCCCCGAAGAAGCGCCCGACAAATTCGCCGCCCGCCACGACGACTGGCTGCGCCGGATGGAAGAAACCCATAACGTCGCCGAATGTATTATCGCCAAGCAGCGTCACGGCCCTATCGGCACGGTGAAGCTGCATTTCGAAGGCGAATTCACGCGCTTCGGCAACCTCGAACAATACCGCGTCGAAGAATACGAGTAATAAGGCCATGACTGATTTCACCGGCCCTTCATCCCGCATGACGGTGGACCTTGATGCCATCGCGCACAACTGGCTTTTGCTGCGTAAAAAACTGCAAAACGGCGCGGATTGCGCAGGGGTGGTCAAGGCGGATTCCTATGGCCTTGGCGCGGCGTCCGTTTCGCGCGCACTGTTCGCGCAGGGCTGCCGCCACTTTTTCGTCGCGCAATATGCGGAGGGTTTGAAAGTCAAAGCGGCGCTGGAGGCTGTGGCGACGTCTTTTCCGCATAGCCCGCTGTCGGGCGCGCCGTCTATTCCGGATGCGCCGAGCATTTATGTCCTCGAAGGGCCGCGCGGCGCGCCGGCGCCTGAATATATTCAAAGCGGCCTTGTCCCCGTGCTCAACAGCCCGGCCGACATTGCGCATTGGCGCGCGGCCGCAGCGGCTGCGGGCAAGCGTCTGCCTTGCCTGCTGCATATCGATACGGGCATGAACCGCCTTGGCCTGAATGGCAGCGAAGTTGCGGCGCTGGCGGCGGATAGCGATGCCTTCGCGGCGCTCGACGTGCGTTATGCCATGAGCCATCTTTGCTGCGCGGATGAACCTGCGCATCCCAAGAATGCCGAGCAGCTGGCGCTGTTCCGGCAACTGACGGCGGCGCTTGGCCGTCCGCTGCGCCTTAGTTTTGCCAATTCGGGCGGGGTGTTTTTGGGGGCGGATTATCATTTCGACCTCGCGCGGCCGGGCTGCGCCATCTATGGAATCAACCCCACAGGGCTGCCGCAAAACCCCATGCAGGGCACGGTGCTGTTCGAGGGGCGTATTCTGCAAAACAGGCTCATTGACAGGCCGGGCAGCGTTGGTTACGGTGCGGGTTATGCGGTGGCGACGGGGCAAAAATGCGTCACCGTTTCAATCGGATACGCCGACGGATATTTGCGCAGCCTGACCGGCCGCGGCAAAGTCTATATCGGCGGTGTGGCCTGCGATGTTATCGGGCGGGTATCGATGGATTCCATCATTGTCGATACCGCGCATCTGCCGCAACAACCTGCGCCAGGCGACTGGGTTGAAATCATCGGCCCGCATCAAACGGTCGATGATGTGGCAGCGCAGGCGGGTACTATCGGCTATGAAATTTTCACCGGTCTCGGCCCACGCACGCCGCGGCATTATATCGGGGGCAGCGCATGAACACCGCAGATAACCAGCAGCAGGAACAGCAGGCAAGCGCGGGCTTTTCACCTTTCGGCTGGCTGCTAGGGATGTGCCAGCGCATCGGCGCGACGCTGCTGGGTTTTCTGGCGGCGGTCGGGCGGCTGGCGACTTTTGCGGCGCAGGGCATTTATCACTGCTTCACGCCGCCGTTCTATCCGCGCCTTTTGTGGCGTCAGGTGGTGGATATCGGTTATTACTCCCTGCCTGTTGTGGGCATGACGGCGCTGTTCACGGGTATGGTGCTGGCGCTGCAAAGCTATACGGGCTTTTCGCGCTTTTCTGCCGAAGGCGCGGTGGCAACGGTCGTCGTACTGTCCGTCACGCGCGAACTGGCGCCCGTGCTTGCGGGGTTGATGGTCGCAGGGCGTATCGGTGCATCGATTGCGGCAGAAATCGGCACCATGCGCGTGACAGAACAGATTGACGCGCTCACCACGCTTTCGACCAACCCGTTCAAATACCTGATTGCGCCGCGCTTGATTGCGGGCACGCTGATGCTGC
>DQGU01000016.1:1548-7594 GCA_003524565.1 Rhodospirillaceae bacterium | reverse complement strand
TGCCCCATGTGAAATGGTACAGCGCCATGGCGGCGTCGTTGTAGCGGTAGGCCTTGAGGCTCGCCGCCACGCTTTCGCTCACCACCGCCAGTTCGGACAAAATCCAGCGGTTCAGCGTATGTTTCGCCGCTTTGGGATTGTAATCCAGCTTAAGCGCGCAGCCGTTCATTTCGCAGAAACGCGACGCGTTCCAAAGTTTGGTGGCGAAGTTGCGATACCCCTCGACGCGCGCAGCGCCGAGCTTCACATCACGCCCCTGCGCCGCCAGCGCGGTCAGGGTAAAGCGCAGCGCATCCGCGCCGTATTCGTCGATGATATCCAAGGGGTCGATGACGTTGCCCTTGGTCTTGGACATTTTCTGGCCTTTTTCATCGCGCACCAGCGCGTGGATATAGACCTTTTTGAACGGGACATCGCCCATGAAATGGATGCCCATCATCATCATGCGGGCAACCCAGAAGAAGATGATATCAAAGCCGGTAATCAACGTTTCGGCAGGATAGTACCGCTTGACAGCTTCGTTGTTTTCCGGCCAGCCGAGCGTGGAGAACGGCCAGAGCGCAGATGAGAACCATGTATCCAAAACGTCTTCATCGCGCGTCAATTTAACGCCTGCACCGGCTTCGGCCTGTGCTTCTTCTTCGGTTTCGGCGACATAGACTTTGCCTTCGTCGTCATACCATGCAGGAATTTGATGCCCCCACCACAGCTGGCGCGAAATGCACCACGGCTGGATATTGCGCATCCATTGGTAATAGGTATTTTCCCAGTTCTTGGGCACGAATTCGGTGCGGCCTTCTTCGACAGCCTTGATGGCAGGCTGCGCGAGTGTCACGGCATCGCAATACCACTGCTCGGTCAGGAACGGCTCCAGAATAACCGTTTTGGATTTTTCGTCATGCGGTACGGCGTGGACAGTCGGCTCGATTTTCTCGATAAGCTCGAGCGCTTCCAACTCCGCCAGCACTTTTTTGCGTGCTTCAAAACGGTCGAGGCCGCGGAAGGCCTCCGGCGCGTTTTCGTTGACCTTGGCGTCACGGTCGAAAATCGAAATCATGGGCAGATTGTGGCGCTTGCCGACTTCAAAGTCGTTGAAGTCGTGCGCAGGCGTGATTTTCACCGCGCCCGTGCCCTTGGTCGGGTCAGCGTATTCATCGGCGATAATCGGAATAAGACGGTCGGTCAGCGGCAGCGCGGCGAATTTACCGACGAGGTCTTTATAGCGTTCATCATCCGGATGCACCGCAATCGCCGTATCGCCCAGCATGGTTTCGGGGCGCGTGGTGGCGATGGTGATGAAACGCTCGACCTGCCCTTCGACCGGATAGCGGAAGTAGTGCATGTTGCCCTTGATTTCGACCTGTTCGACTTCAAGGTCGGACAGCGCGGTGTGCATCTTGGGGTCCCAGTTCACAAGGCGCTTGTCCTTGTAAATCAGTTTTTCCTTGTAAAGCTGGACGAAGACTTTGTTGACGGCTTTGTTCAGCCCCTCGTCCATCGTGAAACGCTCGCGCGACCAGTCGGGCGTTGCGCCAAGACGGCGCAGCTGGCGCGTGATGGTGGAGCCGGATTCTTCTTTCCACTCCCACACACGCTTCAGAAAATTATCGCGGCCAAGGTCATGGCGGGTTTTGCCGTCTTTGTTCAAAAGACGCTCCACCACCATCTGCGTCGCAATGCCCGCATGGTCGGTGCCCGGCTGCCACAGAACGTCGCGGCCCTGCATGCGCTCGAACCGCGTCAGGATATCTTGCAGCGTCATGGTCAGCGCGTGGCCCATGTGCAGGCTGCCCGTGACGTTGGGCGGCGGCATGGGGATGCAATACGGCTGCTTGTTGCTTTTCACATCGGCCGCGAAAACGCCGGATTTTTCCCAGCTTTCGTAGTGTTTCTTTTCGACGTCCTTGCTTTCAAAGGTTTTTTCAAGCATCTGTATTATGTCCTCTGCCGATGGCCGTTTTTATTTGATTTTTGAGATACATAATATAGCGGCAAGACCATTGATTTGTGAAGGCATTTTGCTAGATTGAGCGGCAGTTTTTCATCCATATCAGAGGGTAATAGAATGTCCCCCAGCCAGACGGCATCCGCCGAAGAAATCCCCCAGGTTCGCATCGAAACCGACTCTATGGGCGAAGTCGAAGTACCCGCCGACAAATATTGGGGCGCGCAGACGCAGCGCTCCTTCGAAAACTTCAAAATCGGCACGGAGCGCATGCCCCTGCCGCTGGTGCGCGCGCTGGGCGTACAGAAAAAAGCCGCCGCACTCGCGAATATGGAATTAGGCGCGCTTGACAAGAAAATCGGCAGCGCCATCGTACAGGCCGCCGAAGAGGTTATGGACGGCACGCTGAACGAGCATTTCCCCCTCGTCGTGTGGCAAACCGGTTCGGGCACCCAGACTAATATGAACATCAACGAGGTTGTTTCCAACCGCGCGATTGAAATTCTGGGCGGTGAAATCGGCTCCAAAAAACCTGTTCACCCGAACGACCATGTGAATTACGGCCAGTCGTCAAACGACACCTTCCCGACTGTCATGCACATCGCGGCGGTGGAGCAAATCCACCACGAACTTATTCCCGCGCTCGAACACCTGCACGCGGCACTGGATGCCAAGGCACAGGCGTTCAAGGACATCATCAAAATCGGCCGCACCCATTTGCAGGACGCCACACCCGTCACGCTCGGTCAGGAATTTTCCGGCTATGCCATGCAGGTGAAATACGGCATCGAGCGCGTGAAGGCCGGCCTGCCCCGCCTGTCGCAACTGGCGCAGGGCGGCACCGCCGTCGGCACCGGCCTTAACTGCAAAAAAGGCTTTGCCGAACTGTTCGCGCAAAAAGTATCGCAAATCACCGACATCCCCTTCACCACGGCCGAAAACAAATTCGAAGCCATGGCGGCGCATGATGCGGTTGTTGAATCTTCGGGCGCGATGAACACCATCGCCTGCTCGCTGATGAAAATCGCGAACGACGTGCGTTTGCTCGGCTCCGGCCCGCGCTGCGGCATTGGCGAGATTAGCCTGCCGGAGAACGAACCCGGCTCCTCCATCATGCCGGGCAAGGTCAACCCGACCCAGTCCGAAGCGCTGACCATGGTCTGCGCACAAATCATGGGCAACCACACCACGGTTTCCATCGCCGGCTCCAACGGCCATTTTGAACTGAACGTGTTCAAGCCTGTGATGATTTACAACCTGCTGCAATCCATCCGCCTGCTGGCAGATGCGGCGCGCAGCTTCACCGACAATTGCGTGGTCGGTATCGAGCCGAACCGCGAGCGCATCACCAAGCTGCTCAATGAAAGCCTGATGCTGGTCACGTCGCTGAACCCCGTCATCGGCTATGACAACGCCGCCAAAATCGCCAAGCATGCCCACAAAACCGGCGGCACGCTGAAAGACGCGGCGGTTGAGTTGAACCTCCTCTCCGCCGAGGAATTCGACAAGGCCGTGAAGCCCGAAACCATGATTGGCCCGCGCGACTAAGCGCGCCTATCCGCATTACGCAAAAAGCGCCGCCCGCTTAGGCGTCGCTTTTTTATGGGAGATGCTTTCCCGCATAAACCCACTACATTTTTTAATAAATTTGCGGTACAATTGCACCGTAAGGGAGAAACAGGGCCTTGCATCATCCTGCGCTCCCGCTGCCAGAAAGGAACTTCGATGCCCCATCGTCTCTCTCAAAAACATTCCATTACCGTCGCCGGACACCGCACCAGCATCACGCTGGAACAGGCCTTCTGGGACAGCCTCAAAGAAATCGCCGAAGAAAAAGGTGTTTCGATTAACGGGCTTATCGCCGGAATCGACTCCGACCACCCGGACAATCTGTCGAGTGCCCTGCGCGTTTTCATTTTGGAACATTATAAGCAAAAACCCGCGTAAAACAGGCAAGCAGTCGCTTACTGCCCCAGCCTGTCCAAAATACCGCCGATGGGGTTATTCTCCTCCGGCGTGGGTTGCCCTTGTTCGCTGCCGGTGTCTTGCGGCTGCGGCGGGGCTGGCTCCGGCATTGCGGTATCTTCGGTGGCGGGCGGCGGTGAAAGGTTTTCTTCCTCGACCGGCAGAATGTCGCGCGACAGTTCTTCCTCGCCCTCTTCATCCGGCGGCGGTGCGGCACCTTCCTGCGGTACAGACAAGTAACCGGGCGGCAACATTTCCGCATCTTCGCCCATCGGCGCTGTTTCCACCACGGGCGCAGGTGCGGGTACTTCAGGAACAGGCGCAGGCGCGCGCGCCGCGGCGAAGTCAGTAATCGGCTTGTTGTCGAAACGCAAATCCGGCGCGGTTGTTACATCGCCTGCGCGCGTGATTTCAAGAACGTCCAAATCACGCAGCGCCTTCAGCGTCAAAAATGCTTTTATGTCATATTTAGAGGCTGCCGTATCCAGATGGCCCTCAACCTTGACACTGCTGTCTTGATTGTCGAGCGAAAGGCTTTTCAGCGTGATGACGTTGCCTGCACGCGTGAAATCGATATTCACGTCGCTATAGCTGGCAGCGCCGCTGCGCAGGGCTTTATGTGCCGTGGCCGCCAAATCCTGCGGCGCACCGTTTAGACCATCCAGATAGGACGCCAGCGCGGCAGGGTCAAAACCCTGCACCTCAAGGCGCGGCAGGCTGAGCGCGAAGCTGCCCGCGATATCGCCAAAGGGTGTTTTATCCTGCGCCTGCGCCGTCATACCGAAGGTCATATCCCCCTCGTCCGCCGTGACGCCGATAATGCCGTGCGGGATTTGCAGCGGGCGGAAAGATTTAATATCGCCGTCCAGCTTGGCCGTCCATTGGCGGTTTTCACCGCGCATGAGCGTGCCGCGCGCATTGGTTGTGCCGCCCCAGATACCGGCCTTGAGCGCACGGATGTCTATTTTCGACGACGTGACCGTCATATCGCTGTCCAGATTTTGCAGCGCAAGCCCGCGCGCATCTGCCCTGTCTGCACGCAGCTTCAGCGTCAAGGGCACACTCTGGCGGATATCCGCCGCGAGCCAACGGTCAAACTGCGCGCTGGCCGTGCGCAGGTCTGCCGCGATGCCCTTGTCGCTTTTCTCCGCGCGGCCGCTGGTCACGGCGTCATTGATGCTCAGGCGCAAACCGTCCAGCACATAGGCGTTATCATCGCCTGTCATATCGGCCGCAAGCGTCGCGCTGCCCGCGGGGCTGACCAGACGGTCGATGTCCATACCAAACAGCGCCAGCAAGCCCTGACTATCGGGCATCGACAGCACCAGCTTGCGCGGCCCGTCGGCTGACGGCTTTTTCACATCCACCGTACCGCCACGGAAACCGCCTGCGAAGCTATAGGTATTCTGCCCTGCGCTGCGGCGCCAGCTGCCCTGAATATCCAGCGGCGCGGCGGTATTCAGCGGCATCGGCCACGCGAAACCGGCCAGCTTCGCGGCGGCGGCTGCATCGCTGCCTTTGAGCGTGAAATCGAGCGCGGCACTTTCCGCCCCCTCCGGTGGCCAGGCGGTGAAATTGCCGGAAACGCCGAATGCGCCGTCTGCACCGTAAATGCCCGAAAACTTTTCAATCCGGATGTCTTTATCTTTTGCTTCCGCCTTGAGCGTCACGTTATTAAACGTCTCGCCTGCAAATTTTTGCCCGCCTGCGGAAATATCAATATCGTTACCTGCGGCAAAAAGCGCGTTTATAAGACCTGCACGTTGTTCCGGCGTCATCCCGTCCCACGACAGGCCGAAAAGGTTCAGCCGCGCTTCCATCTCTTTGCCGGAGAAATTGAGAACGCCGCCCGCCTTGCCTTCCGCGCCCGATGTAGCGTTAAAATTATAAAGGCTGGTGCGGTCACCACGGATATCGAGATTACCCGTCAGCTTCACATCCTGCACCGGCAATTGCGGCAGGATATTTGCCGCCGCCGCAGGCAAAAGCCCCGCATAGGTTTTTGCAAAAACCGCAATATCGGCCGTAGAGAAATTTATTTTAAGGCTCTGCGTTTGTTGTTCAGGCCGCACCGTGCCTTCGGCTTCAAATTCTGTCTTGCCCGCCAGCTGCGCACTCAGTTTGCGCACCATCCAT
>DQGU01000016.1:0-1284 GCA_003524565.1 Rhodospirillaceae bacterium | reverse complement strand
ACTCAGTTTGCGCACCATCCATGCTTGCCCGCCGCTTTCGGCCATCAGCTTCACCGACGGCAAACGCTGGCCACGCCATAGCGCATCCTCTGCCTCCAGTGACAGTTTTGCGCGCATACCTTCGGGCAGCGCCATTTCTTTGCCGCCCAGCGGCAAATGTTCAAGCTTGAGCGCGACATCCAGAACCGGCGCCTCCATCGGCGGGCGGCTCAACGAAACCTTGCCTGAAACTTTGCCGTTTTTGCCGCTGCGCCCGTCGATATTTTCCAGCGTCAGCAGCCCCGCACGCATGGAAAGCTTGCCGTTCAGGCTCATGTCTTCCTGCATCCAGGCAGGCGCACTCAGGAAGGTTTGCGTGAAAAGACTGGCGGGTGCGCCTTGTTCCAGCTGAATATCGCCTTCGTAAAAAGCACCTTCGGCATTTTTACCAAGCGTGCCTTTCAGCGAAAGCTGCGGCAGTTTTTCAAGCGGCTGGAACAGAACGCTCAGCGGCATGCCTTTTTCGTCGGCCTGCCCCGTCGTTGCTTCTACGCTTACCGGCACATCGCGGAAACGCATGTCGCCGACGATTTTATAAGGCCCGCGCAAGCTGGGCGCCGCGACAGAAAGGTTGAGATGTTCAAGCGCCATATCCACGCCCGATGATGCCTGCACATAACGGATGCGCCCGCCCTTGAGCGTCACGTCTTCAAGCTTGACGGCATCGCCCTGTTCACCAAAAACGACCGGCTTGCGCGCGGCATCACCCTGCATCAACCCTTGCCAGCTGGCGCGGCCGTCGGCCAGCACTTCAAGCACCAGCTCAGGTTCGACCAGATGGATTTTCTCGATTTCTATATGCCCTTCCAGCAGCGGCGCAAAGCGGATTTTTGCCTCCAGCTGGCGCAGCTTGAAGAAATCGGGCGCTTTCGCCCCTTCGACCGAGGCCACACTGACATCGCTAACCGATAGCTGCGGGTTCGGCAAGAGACGGAAAGTAATATCGCCGCCGATTTTAACATCCCGCTGCAAATAAGCGGCGGCATGCACGGCCAGCGTATCTTTATGCTTGTTCCAGTCGATAAAGTTCGGCACCACCAGCAAAAGCGCCAGCGCCACCAGCAGCAAAACAAACAGCGCGGCGACGATACGCTTCATCATGGCAGGGCAGACCTTTTTTTCAGGATGTTTTTTTCGACTGTTTCGATAACGGCTTCGGCAGCGCGCACGCTGGGCGGTTTGGGGTCGCCAAGACCGATTTTAATCAACGCCTCGCGGAAATCCATCAACTGCTGGCTGCGCGCA
>DQGU01000178.1 GCA_003524565.1 Rhodospirillaceae bacterium | reverse complement strand
ACGACGACTTTGTCGCCTTTTTTGACTTTGAGTTTCGTCATGACTTAGAGGACCTCCGGCGCCAGCGAAATGATTTTCATGAAGTTTTTGCCGCGGAGTTCGCGCGTCACGGGGCCAAAGATACGCGTGCCGATCGGCTCGCCCGCTGCGTTGATGAGAACGGCAGCGTTGCGGTCGAAGCGGATGACGGTGCCGTCTTCGCGTTTCAGGGCTTTGGACGTGCGGACGATGACGGCTTTGTGAACCGTCCCTTTTTTGACGCGGCCGCGGGGAATCGCGTCTTTAACGGATACGACGATGATGTCGCCGATGCCGGCGGTGCGGCGTTTGGAGCCGCCCAGTACCTTGATGCACTGAACCCGGCGGGCGCCGCTGTTGTCAGCGACGTCGAGGGTGGTTTCCATCTGAATCATTATCTTGACCTTTCCTATTTCAACAGGGGGGTTTCAAGGACCACCCTGTTATTCTTCTTTCTTGGACTTTTTGACGGACGCACGCTTTTGGTCGGCATCGTCAACAGTTTTCATCTGGCTCTCGCCCATCGACTTACCGCCGATAACGCGCCATGTTTTCGATTTGGACAGCGGGCGGCATTCCTCGATGGAAACGAGGTCGCCTACTTTCCAAGCGTTCTGTTCGTCGTGGGCAGCGTATTTCGCGCTACGACGGATGATTTTGCCGTACAGCGGGTCGCGCACTTTGCGCTCGACCAGAACCGTTACGGTTTTATCGCATTTGTTGCTGACAACTTTACCTTCAAGCACGCGACGCGGCATCTTGATTACTCCTTAGTTTCTTTTTTCTTGGCGGCTTTTGCCGGTGCTTTTGCTGCTTTTTTAGCAGCAGGCTTTGCAGCGGGGGCTTTGCCCTGCTCTGCTTCAGCGATGACGGTTTTGATACGCGCGATGTCGCGGCGAACCAAACGGACGCGGCCGGTGTTTTCCAGCTGGCCCGTCGCCTTTTGGAAGCGGAAGTTGAACTGCTCCTTGCGAAGGGTCAGAAGTTCCTGCTTCAGCTCGTCGGCCGATTTTGCTCTCAAATCTGCGATTTTCATTTTCTTAATACCTTAAATTAGCTCTCTTAGTCGCGGGCGACGAATCTGGTCTTGATAGGCAGCTTCGCGGCGGCCAATTCGAACGCCTCTTCTGCCAGTTCACGGGGTACCCCGTCAAGCTCAAACATGATTTTTCCAGGTTTTACGCGGGCGACGTAGAATTCCGGGGAACCTTTACCACCACCGAAACGGGCGCCCAGCGGCTTCGTAGATACCGGAACATCCGGGAAAATACGGATCCACAAGCGGCCTTGACGCTTGATATGGCGGGTAATCGTACGGCGGGCCGCCTCGATTTGACGGGCCGTAATACGCTCGGGCGACGTCGCTTTCAGGCCGAAGCTGCCATAAGCCAGATAATGGCCGGAGGTGGCAACGCCGTGAATGCGCCCTTTGAACGCCTTGCGGAATTTCATTTTCTTCGGTGACAACATAGTCGTATTCCTTGTTAATTCAATCTTTTCAGATAGTTATGCGCGCGTAGGCTGTTGGTCCTGCATGCGCTTGTCGCGTGCCATCGGGTCGTGGCCCAGAATTTCGCCTTTGAAAATCCAGACTTTTACGCCGATGATGCCGTAGGTCGTCAGAGCGCGGGAGGTTGCGTAATCCACATCCGCACGCAGCGTGTGCAGGGGAACGCGGCCTTCGCGGTACCATTCGGTACGGGCGATTTCAGCACCCGCCAAACGGCCGGCGCAGGTAACGCGGATACCGCCGGCGCCCAGGCGCAGAGCGGACTGAACGGCACGCTTCATCGCACGGCGGAAGGAAACACGGCGTTCCAGCTGCTGGGCGATACCGTCAGCAACCAGCTGGGCGTCCAGCTCGGGCTTGCGGATTTCGACGATGTTCAGGGTGACTTCGCCGCCCGTGAACTTCGACAGGTCTTTGCGCAGTTTTTCGATATCGGAGCCTTTTTTGCCGATAATCACGCCCGGACGTGCCGTATGAATGGTCACGTTGGTCTTGCTGGCCGCGCGTTCGATAATAACGCGTGCAACACCCGCCTGCTTCAGTTTGTCCATGACAAACTCGCGCAGTTTGATGTCTTGCAGCAGTTTCGCAGCATAGTCCTTGCCCGCATACCAGCGGCTGTCCCATGTGCGGTTGATACCAAGTCTCAGACCAATCGGGTTAACCTTCTGACCCATGTTTTTCTCCTGCGCCTTTCTTATTCAGCGGTGGTGTTTTCGCCAGCGGCAGCTTTTGCTTTCGCGGCGGGTTTTTTGGCGGCTTTCGCACCACCGGATTTTTTAGCGGGCTTGTCGCCTGCTTCGGCCTTGGCTGCTTTTTTAGCGGCTTTGGCTTTTTTCTTGTCTTCGCCTTCGGCGCGCTCTTCAACAATGATGGTGATGTTGCTGAACGGCTTTTCAACGGCGGCGCTGCGGCCACGGCCGCGGGCGTGGAAACGACCCATGGTCATGGTGCGGCCGACGGTCGCCTCTTTCACAAACAGACGGTCAACGTCGAGGTTGTGGTTGTTTTCGGCGTTTGCAATGGCCGCTTCGAGGACTTTTTTGACATCGACGGCCATGCGGCGGCGTGCGAATTCAAGGTCCACCAGCGCGCGCTGGGCACTTTTACCGCGAATGAGCTGCGCAAGCAAGTTCAACTTGCGTTCGCTACCCTTGATGTAACGCGCTTTGGCAATGGCTTCATTGTCCTTGCGATGAGATTTTTTACCTACTTTAGACATCTCTCAATTATCCTTTTTTCGCGGTCTTGTCAGCACCGGCTGCCGTGTGCGCGGAGAACGTGCGGGTCGGGGCGAATTCGCCCAGTTTGTGACCAACCATGTTATCCGTCACGAGGACCGGGATGAATTTCTGGCCGTTGTAAACACCGAACGTCAGCCCGATGAATTGCGGCAGAATGGTGGAGCGGCGCGACCAGGTTTTGATAACCTCGTTACGCGTCGATGCACGGGCTTTTTCTGCTTTTTTCAGCAGGTAGCCATCGATAAAAGGACCTTTCCGTACGGAACGTGCCACTGTAATTCTCCTTCTGTCTTACTTCGCCAGACGTTTGTTTTTACGACGGCGCAGAATGTATTTATCCGTTGCCTTGTTTTTGCGGGTTTTCGCGCCCTTGGTCGGTTTACCCCAGGGGGTGACCGGGTTACGACCGCCGGAGGATTTACCTTCACCACCACCATGCGGGTGGTCGATGGGGTTCATCACAACGCCGCGGTTAACCGGCTTCCAGCCCATCCAACGCTTGCGGCCGGCTTTGCCGAGAACCGTGTTGGAATGGTCTGCGTTCGAAACGGAGCCGACGGTTGCCATGCAATCGCCGCGGACAACGCGCAGTTCGCCCGAACCCAGTTTAATCTGGGTCATGCCGCTGTCACGGCCGACGATTTGCACGAAAGCACCCGCGGAGCGCGCCAGCTGGCCGCCTTTGCCGGGATGCAGTTCAACGTTGTGAACCAGCGTACCGACGGGGATGTTTTTGATGGGCATAGCGTTGCCGGGCAGGATGTCCGCGCGCTCGCCGGAGACAACTTTGTCGCCTGCTTGCAAACGCTGGGGTGCCAGGATGTAGGCCATCTCGCCGTCCGTGTATTTCACGAGCGCAATCCAAGCCGTACGGTTCGGGTCGTATTCCAGACGCTCGACCGTCGCTTCGATGTCGAACTTGCGACGTTTGAAGTCGATGAGGCGATAACGTTGCTTGTGACCGCCGCCACGGTGCCACATGGTCTTGCGACCTTTGTGGTTACGGCCGGCTTTGTTGTTGTTGTGGTCCTTGTCGAGAAGGGTCTTCTCGGGTTTGCCTTTCCACAGTTCGCTGCGGTCAACGCGCACCATTTGGCGCATGCCGGGCGATGTCGGACGGTACTTTTTGAGTGCCATTTTACTCTTCCTCAATTTTGGGGGACAACATCAGTTCGCTGTCCCGGTCCTTATTATTCTTATCCGTTATTATCAGGCGCCGGTGGCGACGTCGATCTGCTGGCCTTCGGCCAGGGTCACGATGGCTTTTTTGCTGTCGCTGCGGAATGCCTTGCGGCCTTTGAACACCTTGGTTTTGCCAAGCTGGGTGCTGGTGTTGACTTTCGTCACTTTCACTTTGAACACAGCCTCGACCGCGTCCTTGATGGTCGCTTTGTCAGCGCACAGGGGAACGCGGAAGGTGATCTGGTTGTACTGCGAGTTCATCGTCGCTTTTTCCGTGATGACCGGCGTGCGGATCATCTCGTACAGCTGCTCGGTGAGCTTCGGATCTTGTTTTTTCGCTGCTTTGGTCATTTCAGGCGGGCCTCCAGTTGAGCGACCGCTTCTTTCGTCAGGACGAGAGTGTCACGGCGCAGGATGTCGTAAACGTTGATACCTTTCTGGGGCAGAACGTCGATGAGCGGGATGTTGCGCACGGCGCGGAAGAAGTTCTGATCCAGCGTCTCGTCGATGATGAGCGCAGACGTCAAGCCGAGGGTGGCCAGAGTCTTCGCCATATCTTTCGTTTTGTGGCTGGAAGATTTCGCCGTATCGATAACGATAAGCTTGCCTTCTTTTTGCTTCGTGGACAGCGCGACTTTCAGCGCCAGCTTGCGGACGGCTTTCGGCATATCGTGCGCGTGGTCGCGGACGAGCGGGCCAAAAATCACCGCACCGGTACGGTGCTGGGCGTTGCGGAGCGAACCGGCACGGGCATGACCCGTACCTTTTTGCTTGAACGGCTTTTTGCCGGTACCGCTGATTTCGCTGACACCTTTGGTTTTGTGGTTGCCGGAGCGGCGTTTTGCCAGCTGCCAGTTGACCATGCGGTGCAGTACGTCGGCGCGGGGTTCCAGGCCGAAGATTGCATCGCTGAGCTCAATGTCACCAGCTTGCTTGTTTTCGAGTGTTTTAACGGCGACTTTCATCTCTCCATTCCTTCCCTATTCTCTTATGCCTGCGCTTCGGCGGATTCAGCCGGCGCTTCGGCAGCAGCAGGAGCCTTGCCTTTCAGGCCGGCGGGCTGCGGTGCTTCTTTCGGCAGGGGCTTTTTGACGGCGTCTTTAATGGTCAGCCATGCGCCTTTGTGGCCGGGGATGGCGCCTTCAACGACGATCAGGCCTTGCTCGGGGTGGATTTCAACCACGCGCAGGTTCTGAATGGTGCGTTGGACGTTACCCATGTGACCAGCCATTTTCTTGTTTTTGAAAACGCGGCCGGGAGACTGGCGCTGACCGGTCGAACCGGGCGAACGGTGGGAAACCGACACACCGTGCGTTGCGCGCAGGCCGCCGAAGTTCCAGCGTTTCATAACACCCTGGTAGCCTTTACCAAGCGTGATACCGGTTACATCGACGAACTGGCCGGGCACGAAGTGGCTGACGCAAAGCTCGGCGCCGACTTCGAGGACGGCATCTTCGCTCACGCGGAATTCAGCAACTTTTGCCTTGGGCTCGACTTTCGCTTTCGCGAAATGGCCGCGCTCGCCTTGGGAGACGTTTTTCGCCTTTTTCTCGCCAGCGCCCAGCTGAACAGCGGTGTAGCCGTTCTTTTCCTGGGTTTGTACGGCGACGACTTGGCATTCGTCCATTTTCAGCACGGTCACGGGAACGTGTTTGCCCTCCGCATCGAAGACGCGGGACATGCCGAGCTTTTGTGCAATCAAACCGGTACGCATTTTCTTGGTCCTTACTTTCTTAACTTTCAAGCCGCGCGCTGCCAGATCATTTCCCGTCAGCGCGGATTATTCCTTTTTAGAGCTTGATTTCGACGTCAACGCCGGCCGCGAGATCGAGCTTCATCAGCGCGTCGATGGTCTGCGGGGTGGGGTTGACGATATCCAGCAGACGCTTGTGCGTCCGCATTTCAAACTGTTCGCGGGATTTCTTGTCGACGTGCGGCGAGCGCAGAACGGTGAATTTTTCAATTCGCGTCGGCAGCGGAATCGGACCGCGCACTTCTGCACCGGTTCTTTTCGCCGTGTTTACGATTTCCTTCGTCGATTGATCGAGCACGCGATGGTCGTATGCACGAAGTCTGACCCGGATGTTTTGCGCTTCCATTGTATCCTACCTTTTATTCTCTTCTTTTTTCCCGTGCCTGCCCCGCCGCTTGCGGCGGCGGGGCGAGCGCGGAAATTAGTCGTTACTCAACGATTTTCGCAACGACGCCGGCGCCGACGGTACGGCCACCTTCGCGGATTGCGAAGCGCAGACCTTCGTCCATGGCGATCGGAGCGATCAGTTCAACGTCCATCGTGACGTTGTCGCCAGGCATAACCATCTCGACACCTTCCGGCAGCTGAACGATGCCGGTAACGTCCGTCGTACGGAAGTAGAACTGGGGACGGTAGTTGGTGAAGAACGGC
>DQGU01000096.1 GCA_003524565.1 Rhodospirillaceae bacterium | reverse complement strand
ATAAAGTCATAAAGTCCCGCGAACTGCCGAATTTTTTATTCTTAAACATAAAAAAAGAATTTGGCCGTGCGGGATTTTCAGGTTAGAACGTCCTCTTTTTTAAAATCCAAAACTTAACGAAATATGGTGTGTAAATGTCCAGTGCCAGCCAGGTAGATAACAAACCCATCGAGAACAAGCGCGAGCTGGTCGAATGGTTTGAAAAAGGTTGTACGCCCGCGGACAAGCTGCTTATCGGCGTCGAGCATGAAAAGCCGCCGTTTTATCTGGACAACAACGCCCCCGTTCCCTTCACGGGTGAAAACGGCCGCAAGGGCGTCAGCGACTTTATCGCAAAGATGATTGCCGAGCGCGGCTGGTATCCGGGCGAGCCGGAGCGCGGCGTTACCATCGACCTCAAAAAGAACAACGCCGGCTGGACGTTCGAGCCCGGCCTGCAAATGGAAACCGGCGGCGCGCCGCTGCGTAACGTTCACCAGAACGCCAAAGAAACCGACGAAACCATCCGCGAAGCTGTGGAAGTGACCAAGTCGCTGGGCTTCGGCGTTCTCGCGCAGGGCTATCACCCGACGCATTCGTCCAAAGACCTGCCCTTCATGCCCAAGACGCGTTACGAAGCGCTGGCCAGCTGGTTCAAGGAAAAGAAATTCCCGAACGCGCAGGATGTTGCTTCCTGCACTTCGACCGTTCAGGTCAACATGGGCTACCAGTCTGAAGAAGACATGGTGAAAATGCTCCGCGTCAGCCTGTCTTTGCAGCCGGTTGCGGTTGCGCTTTTCGCCAACTCGCCCTTCGCTGACGGCAAGCCGACGGATTACGAAAGCTACCGCAGCCACAAACTGTATAAAAACATGGGCGGCCGTTATGGCTTCATGCTGCCCGTGGCCTTCGAAGAAGGTTTCGGTTTTGAAAAATTCGCGGACTACGCCATGCGCGACATGCCCATGCTCGGCCTTTACAAAGGTAACGTGTTCATGGACGCCAAGGGCGGCAAGTTCGAAGACTTCATGGACGGCAAACTGGGCGTATGCCCCGGCCAGCAAGCGACCATCAGCGACTGGCAGAACCACCTGAACACCATCTGGCCCGAAGTGCGCCTGCGCAAATTCCTTGAAATGCGCGGCACTGACAACGGCCCGCAGGAAATGATTAAAGCGCTGCCCGCGTTCTGGGTCGGCTTGCTGTACGACAAACAATCCCTCGACCAAGCCTATAACATGGTCAAGGACTGGACGGAAAACGACCGCGAACTTTTGCGCGTCATGACGCCGCAAACGGGTCTGCAGACCAAGTTCCTCGGCACCACGGTTCAGGACATCGCCAAAAACTGTCTGGCACTGTCCGAAGCGGGTTTGAAGCGCCGCAACGTACGCAACGAACTGGGCCAGACCGAAGGCATCTATCTGGAACCGCTGCATGAAATCGCGGATACCGGCCGTAACTGGGCTGCACGTCTGAAAGACCGTTTCCACAACGCGTGGGGTGGGGACATCAACCACCTGTTCACGGAAATGTCCTACGAGGCGAACCCCTCCGTCCTGCGTGCGCCTGCACCCGCAGTGGCGCAGAAAAAAATCTACGTTCCCGGCTCCAAAAACGGCTAAGGCCGGAGCGTAAGGCACGAAAATTCCAACAAAAACCCCCGCTGGAAACGGCGGGGTTTTTTGTTGCGATTTTATGGCAGGGGGTTGACAGAATGTTTTTATTCCATAAAATCTGCCGCATGCATTTTTAAAGTAACTATCCCGCCATCCTGCGGAAGCCTTCAATGACCGGAGTGTCAAAAAATGTCTGCATCTGAGCCCAATAATACTGCCCGCGATATTCTGCGCCTGCGTGATGAATTTGCCCGCCGTGCCGAACGTGAAAACCAAACTGCCCGCCGCTTGGAAGAGCAGGCGCGCGCCGCGCGCGCAGCCGCACAGCAACTGGAACAGCAGGCGCAAGTCATGCAACAAGCCTACGCGCTTTTGCAAAAGGACGAGGCGGAGAAACGCACCAGCGAAGCCGCCTCGGCATTTGATACCGTGCTGACGGCCAAGAACGCCAAGCGTAACTTTGTGTTTATGATTGACGGTTCTGGCAGCATGCAGGGTATTTTTGAGCGTGCTATCGACACCATCTACGAAACATCCAAAAAAATTACCGCAAAAGGCGGTAGCGTGGATGTGATTATTTTCGGCAATCATACCCCCGTCATGCTGGACATTAACAACGAAAGCCAGCGCCTGTACGCAAAAAAAGGCCTGAACAGCGGTACCGACATGGCGCCCAGCCTGCAGGGGCTTGCCGGTATATTGCCGGCGAACAAACCTGCACATGTCGTCGTCGTCAGCGATGGCGATATTTTCGACAAGCAAAAGTCGCAAGAACAGCTGAACGCTATACTGGCGTCTTTCCCCAAAGTGCAGCTGTCCACTGTCGTTGCCCAGAACAGCGCCCAGCCGCAGCGCGTTTACCAAGAAGTCCTCTATACTTCCGCTGCGCAAGCTCAGCCGCGTGCAACGGGTCTGCGCAAAACGCAGATGGAGGAAATGATGGACGGGCTGACCGTGGCAAACGACCGCGCCAAGCCTTCCGTAACGGTTGTAGCGACCGCCGACGTGGGGCTGGCGATTGCCGCAACCTTGGCGCAGCAGCTGGAACAGGCAAACAAGCCCGTCCTGCGCCGCCCCAAGCCGCCGAAGAACGCGCCTGGTCAATAAGCGTCAGGCCGCGCCAAACAAAAACCCCCGCAAGCTTTGCGGGGGTTTTTGTTTGGTTGGGTGTCAGGGCTTTTGTCCGCCCGGGCAGTTGTTGCCGTGCTGCGACCAGTCGATGACCTTGCCGCCCTTCAGGTGCAGGCTGCGCTCGCACGACAGGCGCACGCGGCGCGACGGTGCGCCCGCGCAGGTGGAATAGCCGAAATCGCCCGGGAAACTGCCGACGCAAACGGTGCTGGTCAGGCTGTCATAACGGTCGGAAAATTCTTCGTAGGCGATGATTTTGACGCCGTTTTCAAGCGTATATGTCTTGTCCGGTACGCCCCATGCCTTGATGACGGCTTCTTCGTTTTGCCCGATGAAGCTGTTCATGCGCTCCACATTCCGTTCAGCCCCTGTACCCGCGCAGGCGGCCAGAAACAGGCAGGCGATAACGCCAAGGGCGATGGAAATCTGACGGGCGGCGGCAGCGATGGGCATTTTTATTGTCTCCAGAAACTGGGAAGCAAAAGCGCGTAGAAGGTGAACAGTTCCAGCCGGCCGATAATCATGACAAGGCTGAGTATCCATTTGGCGCCGTCGGGGATGCTGCTGAAATTACCGGCAGGGCCGAGGGTGGCTGTAAGGGCGGGGCCGGCGTTGGCCATGGCCTGCGCGACGCTGCTGACGCTGCCGAGGAAGTCGATGCCGAAGCCCATCATCACCAGCGAGAAAAAGCAGAACGTCACGAAATACAAAAAAAGGAAATTCCGCACGCTGTGCATGACTTTTTCATCCAGCGGCTTGCCCGCGTAATGCACGGTGATGACGGCATTGGGCGACAGGTTGCGCTTGAACTGCGCATAAAGCCCCTTGAACAGGATTTGCCAGCGGAAAACCTTGACCGCGCCGGAGGTGGAACCCGCACAGCCGCCGACGAAATAAAGGAAAAAGAAAAACCCGATGGCGAAATGCCCCCACTGCGAGAAATCGGCCGTGGCAAAGCCTGTATCGGTCAGGATGGATGTGATGTTAAAGGCGCTGACGCGCAGGGCGGACAGAAACGCCATGCCGTTTTCCTGCCAGTTCCAGAACGCCATGATGGCGACGGCCACCGCCCAGATGCACAGGAATCCTTTGACCTGCGTATAGCTTTGCATCGATTTGTCGCCGCGGTAAAAGATAAGAAACTTGACGTACATGACAAGCGGCATCGCGCCCGCCATCATGAAAACGATGGCGATGGCTTCTATCCATGCGGAATTGAAATATCCCATGGACGCGTCGTGGGTGGAAAACCCGCCCGTCGAAATGGTGGCCATGGCGTGGTTGACGGCGTCAAACCAGCTCATCCCCGCCATCTTGTACAAAAACGCGCAAATCGTTGTCAGGATGGCGTAGGCGACGACGGTGACTTTGACAAAGAAATCCATCCGCGCCGTAACTTTGCCGGAGATGTCGGAGGATTCTGATTTGAAAAGGTTCATGCCGCCAACTTTGAGCATCGGCAGAATAGCCATGGCCATGACAATAATCCCGATGCCGCCCAGCCATTGCAGAATGGAACGCCAGAGCAAAAGGTCGCGCGGCATGTCGTCAAGTCCGCTGATGACGGTTGAGCCTGTCGTGGTGAGCGCGGAGACGGTTTCAAACAACGCGTCGGAAAAAGAAAGGCCGAGGTCGCTGTAATAAAGCGGCAAGGTGGAGAAAAACGCCAGCATCAGCCAGCAGGAAAAGGTCATCAGGTATCCGGTGCGCACACTGATGACGCCATGCCAGCGCCCGCGGTTTGCCGCCACCAGAAGGCCGCCGAAAAACGCTGTCGTAAAGCCGCCGCCGATGAAGGCGAGGTCATAGCTGCCGTTTTCGGTCAGGGCGCTCAGCCCCAAAAGGCCGAGCGCGCCGGCAAGGATAAGCAGCAGTACGCCGTTGGTATAGGCAACCAGACGGAGGTCCATCAGCTGGGGGCGCGTTTGCGCGGCGCGGCGAATAGGCATTCTGTTTCCCTTCGTTTGCCCGCAAGGTACTCCTCCCACGGCGGATGGCAAAGCTTAAATGGACATAAATGCCGTGAAAAACTCAGCGGACGGTTACGGGGCGGGGCGGCTGGCCGGTAGCCTTTTGATATTGAAAGGTTTTTGTGTTGGTCTGGCCACTGCGGCAGGGGGCGATATAATCGCGTTTCTTGTCGTAGGTGGCGGTGGAAAGCCCGAGCATGCCAAGCAGCAAATGCGACAGGCTTGCATTATCGATAGCCGTATCCGCCGCCAGCGTCGCAAGGCATTTGCTGTCCACGCCATCGCGGCGGCGCAGGCTTTCGGACATCCATACCAGAAAGGGGACGTGCCGCTGTTCATCCGGCGCAATGCTGCGCGGCAGGCCGTGCAGGTAGAGGCCTTTTTCACCAAGGGATTCGCCGTGGTCGGACATGAAAATCAGGCTGCTATCGGTTTGCGGCTGGCGGGTTTTCAGCAGGTCTATCAGCTGTGACAGCACATAGTCGCTATAGACAATTGTATTGTCGTAGGTATTGACCAGCGCCTGCCTGTCGCAGTTTTGTATATCGCTTTGCGGACAGTCGGGCGAGAAAACACGGAATGCATCCGGATAACGCTGCCAATACGACGGGCCGTGACTTCCCATCAGGTGCAGGGTGACGACGGTGTCTTTTTCAATCGGTTTTTCGAGAATTTTGCCAAGCGCATCCAGAAACACGCCGTCATAACAGCTGTCGTTATAGGGGCAGAGTGTTTTATCTTCAGCATATTCCTTGCGCAGGTTGCGCATGCCGGTGTTTTTGCAAACACCTTTGCAGCCGCTGTCGTTATCCAGCCAGAGGGTTTCCGTACCGCTGCGTTCAAGGGCGTCC
>DQGU01000195.1:3491-9777 GCA_003524565.1 Rhodospirillaceae bacterium | reverse complement strand
AAGCGCTGACGCTTTCGCTGGAACAAAAAGACGTCGTGATTTCCGACATTCTCAGCCGTGCGCTTGAAATGTCCATCACCCGCAATGCGGGCGGGCGCGATTTTATCGAACGCCGTGACTTGTCGCAGGACGTGGAGAGCGCGCTTGAAAAGCTCTACGCGCTCAAGCGTGAAGCCAAGGGCCGCGACTGATTTTCTTACAAAAATAAGATGAACGTCAGGCTTTGCCGATGAGGCTGAGCCATTCGTCTTCGCTGAGCACGGTAACGCCCAGCTCTGCCGCTTTTTTCAGCTTACTGCCTGCATCTTCGCCCGCAATCACATACTGCGTATTTTTCGATACGCTGCCCGCGACCTTGGCGCCCAGCGCTTCGGCCTGCGCCTTTGCCTCTTCACGGCCAAGACGCGTCAGCTTTCCTGTGAAAACCACGGTTTTTCCGGCGACAGGGGAATCGCCTGTCTGCACGCGGATATAGGGCTGTATATCCAGTTCGGTGCAAACATCATCCACCGCGGCCATTTGCTGCGCATCGTTGAAAAAGGCGATGATGTCGGCCGCAACGGCGGGGCCGATGTCTTCGATGGCAATCAGGTTTTGATACGCCGCGCTTTCAGCATCCGCCGTGGCGGGAATATGCGCGCGCAGGTTCTCCAGCGTTTCGTAATGCATGGCCAGCTTCTTGGCCGTTGCCTGCCCGACCTGACGGATGCCGAGGGCATAAATAAAACGCTCCAGCCCGATGCGGCGGCGCGCGTCAATCGCGCTCATTAGATTGGTCACTGAAAGCTCGCCCCAGCCGTCGCGCTCTTTCAGTGCGTCGGTATGGCGGGCAAGGCGGAAAATGTCGGCGGGCAGGCGCACGATGCCTTCGTCGTAAAATTCGCGGATGATTTTATCGCCGAGCCCTTCGATATCGAAGGCAAGGCGGCTGACAAAGTGCTTCAGCCGCTCCACCGCCTGCGCCGGACATAAAAGCCCGCCGGTGCAGCGCGTAGCGGCTTCGTCTTCGGCGCGCACAGCGGCGCGGCCGCAAGCCGGGCAGTTCTGCGGAAAAACGTATGGCAGGCTGCCCGCAGCGCGTTTTTCGGGCAGGCTGCGGACGATTTGCGGGATAACATCGCCCGCGCGCTGGATAATCACATGGTCGCCCGCGCGCACATCCTTGCGCTCGATTTCATCCTGATTGTGCAGGGTTGCGCGCGATACGATAACACCGCCGACGTTCACGGGTTTTAAATGTGCAACCGGCGTCAACGTGCCCGTGCGGCCGACCTGAACTTCAATAGCCTCAAGCACGGTTTCGGCCTGTTCCGCCGGAAATTTATGCGCAATCGCCCAGCGCGGCGCGCGGCTGATAAAGCCGAGGCGACGCTGGAATTCAAGGCTGTTCACTTTGTAAACAATACCGTCGAGGTCATAGGGAATATCCGGCCGCGCGCCATAAACGTTTTCATGAAACGCGACCAGCGCATCCGCCGTGCCGCAAACAGCGGCGGGTGCGGGAATTTGAAACCCGAATTGTTCAAGCGCGGCGCGGATGCCCTCTTGCGTGTCTGCGATGGGGGTAGACGTTTCGCCCAGCGCATAGCCAAAAAACCTGAGCGGCCTGCGCGCGGTGATGGTCGGGTCCAGCTGACGCAGCGAACCTGCGGCGGCGTTGCGGGGGTTGGCGAATATTTTATCTTCTGCCGCTTCCTGCGCGGCGTTCAGCGCATCGAAATCGTCGCGGGTCATGTAAATTTCCCCGCGCACCTCAAGGATATCCGGCGCGCCTGTGATGGTTTTGGGCACATCCGCAACCGTCATGATATTGGCGGTGACGTCTTCGCCCTCTTCGCCATCGCCGCGGGTGGCGGCTTGCACGAATTTTCCGTTTTCGTAGCGCAGGCTGCAGGAAAGACCGTCGATTTTCGGCTCGGCCAGAATATCCAGCGGCGCATCCGCGCCAAGGCTCAGGAATTTGCGCACGCGGTCGCAAAAATCCGCGGCGTCTTCGGGGCTGAAGGCATTGCCGAGCGAGAGCATGGGTACGCGGTGGCGTACCTTGGCGAAGGCCGCGGCAGGTTTCGCGCCGACGCTTTGCGTGGGGCTGAAAAGCCCGTCCGTGGGCGGCAGGATTTTTTCGATTTCCTCCAGCCGCCGTTTCAGCTTGTCGTATTCGGCATCGGAAATCTCCGGCGCGTCCTGCTGGTGGTAAAGAATATCATGCCGCGCAATTTGTTCGCGCAGCAGCGTGGCTTCCATTTCCAGCGATTTGACGGATTTCTTAGGCGGCGGGGACATGCTTCTCCGCGTTCTCCAAAAGTCTTGCGGCCTGCGCGCGCGCTTCTGTCGTGATATTCGCGCCCGACAGCATGCGGGCGATTTCTTCCTGCCGCGCGGAAAGCTCCGTCAGCGGAGTGATGCGCGTGACGACGGTGCCTTTTTGTTCTGTCTTGGCGACGTGCCAGTGATGGGCGGCGCGCGCGGCCACTTGCGGACTGTGCGTGACAACCAGAACCTGACAATGCAGGGATAGGCGCTGCAAACGCTCCCCCACCGCATCGGCAACAGCGCCGCCGATGCCGCTATCGACTTCGTCGAAAATCAGCGTGGGGACGCTGCCGCCGCCGGATAGAATAAGTTTCAGCGCCAGCATAAAACGGCTCAGCTCCCCGCCCGATGCGATTTTATCCAGCGGCCCCGGCGCGGCGCCCGGGTTGGTCGCGACCACAAAACGCACGCGGTCGATGCCTTGCGGCCCCCAGTCGTCTTCGCTTGTGGACTTTTTGCACTCGACGTCGAATTTGGCTTTATCCAGCTTCAGCGCGGGCAGCTCCGCGTTTACGGCTTTAGCCAGTTTTCCGGCGGCCTTCTGACGCTTGGCGGAAAGCTTTTCGGCAAGGGTGGTATAATCGCCGCGCGCGCGTTTAACGGCATCTTCAAGCTCGCCCAGCGCATCGTCGCGGTGGGTAATCAGACGCAGTTTTTGCGACAGGTCGTCCAAAACGGCAGGCAGGTCATCGGGCGTGCAGCGGTGTTTCTTGGCGCAATCGCGCAGGGCGAAATAACGCTCTTCGATATCTTCGAGGTTACCGACGTCGGCGTCATCGGCGTTCAGCAAACGCTCCGCCTGCCAGCCGAGGTCTTCGATATCCACGCGTACACGCGCAAGCGTTTCCATCATCGGGGCGAGGGTATTGCCGGATTTGGCGGAAAGGCGTTCCAGCACCCCCTCCAGCTTGCCGCAAAGATTTTGCAGGCCGTTATCCGCCGTGATGATGTCGGCGGCCTGCGAAAGCCCCTCGGCCAGTTTGCCGCGGTTCAAAAGGCGTTGGCGTTTTTCGGCCAGTACGGCTTCTTCGCCGCCTTTGGGCGCAAGCTTTTCAAGCTCGGCGACTGTATAGCGCAAATATTCTTCTTGCAGGCGCATGGCGTCGATGCCGGCCTTGGCTTCTTCAAGCTTGCCAAGGGCGGCGCGCCAGCCGTCCCATGCGGAGCTGACTGCGCGCGCGTCTGCGGCTGTTTCGGCGAAAGCATCCAGCGTGTCCACATGCGTTGCGCTGTCGAGAAGCCCGTGCGTGTCGAACTGTCCGTGAATTTCAATCAGCTGCGCGCCGACATCGCGCAAAAACTGCACGGAAACGGCGGCATCGTTGATGAAAGCCTTGCTGCGGCCATCCTTCGCGACGCTGCGGCGGAGGATAATCTGCTCTGCCCCGTCGATGCCGTGTTCAGCCAGAAAATCGCGCAGCGGGTGGCGTGTGGGCAATTCGAATGACGCGGTGACGGTGGCTTGCGCCGCGCCTTGGCGTACCAGTCCGGCCTCCGCCCGCGCGCCCAGTGCAAGACCGAGCGCATCGAGCAAAATAGATTTACCCGCGCCCGTTTCGCCCGTAAGCGCGACAAGACCGGCGTCGCCTTCCAGCGACAGGCGGTCAATCAGGATAACGTTTTGAATATCAAGGCTGGCCAGCATGTTGTTGTCCTGCCTGCTCCCTGCGTTTAAAACAGTTTGCCGAGCGTGCGGTCATAGACCGACTTTTTCGGCGGCGGCGCGCCATTGTCGCCCACCAGTGCATAAGTGTCTTTGTACCAGCGGCTTTCGGGGAAGTTATAGCCGAGGATGGCCGCTGTCTTGTTCGCTTCGGCGGGAATGCCGAGCGCCAGATAGCTTTCCGTCATACGGTGCAGCGCTTCGGGCACATGTGTCGTCGTCTGGTATTTATCGACCACGCGCTGAAAACGGTTGATGGCCGCCTGATGCTGGTGGCGTTCCTGATAATAACGGCCGATTTCCATTTCCTTGCCTGCAAGGTGGTCGCGCGTCAGGTCGATTTTCAAAAGGGCATCGCGCGCGTAAACGGTTTCGGGGAAGCGGTCAACGACGCGCTGCAGGTTTTCAAGCGCCATTTCCGTCAGGCGCTGGTCGCGGCGCACATCGACGATTTGTTCGTAAAAGCAAAGCGCGCGCAGGTAATGCGCGTAAGAAATGCTGTCATCGCCCGGATGCAATTCGATATAGCGGTCAAGCGCCATAATCGCTTCGTCGTATTTCAGGTTGCGGTAATGCGAGTAGCCGGACATCAGCTGCGCGCGCGTGGCCCATTGCGAATAGGGATACTGGCGGTCCACTTCGTCGAACAGTTTTGCCGCGTCGAAATAGGCGCCTTCGTCAAGACGCTGGGCGGCGCGGTTGTAAAGCGTTTCTACGGGCTCTTGCTGCGCGGCTTCGGCGGCGACGCGCTTGGCGGCTTTTTCTTCTTCCGTCGCGCAGGCGGCCAGCGGCAGGCTGAGCATGACGAGCAGCGCAAGACGGCACAGACGCGCGGCGCGCGGGCTTTGGGGAGTTTCGAAAACGGTCATGGGTTTGGTATCCGCCACAGTGTCTAGAAATCTGAAAACAGGCTTTTTATAGCATGTTTTCGCAGGGCGGGGCAAACACCGGCGCAGCCGCTTTTGCACGGAATTATGTGAAAATCAGGCGCCGACGGTAACGGCTTCGCCGAAATAAGCAGCGCTGCGCACGGGCGCGGCCACTTGCGTTTCGGGGCTCTGGTTCAGCGTGACGATGGCATAGGCCGTGGGGTCGGCAAACAGCGCATGCAGAATTTTGTTGTTCATCGCATGGCCGGCTTTGATGCCGTGGTAATGGCCAATCAGCTGCGCACCGGCAAGGTAGATGTCGCCGACAGCGTCGAGGATTTTGTGGCGCACGAATTCGTTTTTAAAACGCAGGCCGTCCGGGTTCATGACGGTCTCGCCGTCAATCACGATGGCGTTGTCGAGCGAGCCGCCGCGGGCAAGCCCCATTTTACGCAGCATTTCGACTTCGTGCAAAAAGCCGAAGGTGCGCGCCGCCGCTATTTCACCGCGGAAGCTGTTTTCTTTCAGCTGGTGAATGTATTTCTGGCGGCCAATCAGCGCATTGTCGAATTCGATTTCAAAGCCGAAATACTGGCCGTCCGCGGGGCTCAGGATGGCTTCTTTGTCGCCGTCCTTGACGCTGATGGTTTTTTTGATGACCAGCACTTTGCGCGCGGCTTTCTGGCGCGCAAGACCCGTGCGGTCCATGGCTTCGATGAAAGGCTTCGCGCTGCCGTCCATGATGGGTGTTTCGGGCCCGTCAATGTCAACTTCGGCGTTATCAACGCCGAGCGCAGCGAAGGCCGACATCAGGTGTTCGATGGTGGAAACGGTTGCGCCCGCCTTGTTGGCGATGACGGTGCAAAGACGCGTATCCGCAACATGGTCCCAGCGTGCGGGGATGACGTTGTTGCGGTCTTGAATATCGGTGCGGATAAAAACAATCCCGCTGCCGGCAGGCGCGGGGCGGATGGTCAGCGTGGCGGGCGCGCCGGAATGCACGCCGATACCGCTGATGGTCAGGGCCTGTTGAACAGTGTGCTGGTACACAGATTTCAGCATCTTCATCATCCGCTTTGTTGCGATGCGGGGGTATCCCCGTAAGTCCATGAGTAACAAAGTTTCTTGAACGGCTGAAGTCACTCTTTGTGACAGAGTGTTACAAGCTTAAGCCCCTGAATAAAAATGAGTTTTCGGCATGGCGGCGGGGGCGCAAAATTAATTGACATAAGCCAGCCGCGGGCGTAAAGCTAGTACCGATTTTGGACAGAGCCTGCCGATTCAGCCCCTGCGCGGGCGTGCAGGCTCGGTCCGTTGCGGCCGGATGTCCGGCAGGTTTTATCTTTGGTAAGCGGAGACTTTCACATGCGTCATTCTTTCCACCAAGCGGCACGCCGCCATTCCATTTTCTCCGGCGTTGTCATGACCGCGGTTGCGGTGG
>DQGU01000195.1:677-3112 GCA_003524565.1 Rhodospirillaceae bacterium | reverse complement strand
CGACGGCAATACCAGCAGCAAATATATCGTCTTCACCGATAAAGAAGTTTTTGAAAACACCGACAGCGTGATGCGCGGCAAATGGCGTTCATCCGATTTGCAGGGCAACCTGCATGCGGGCTGCACTTACGATTTTAACGTCTATGGCTTCAGAAACGGGTTGTTCAGCATGTACCGCAATATTGTGGATGCGAAGCATGTACGCACCGAAGCCTGCCCGACCAACAAACCGGCCGCTGCCCGCACACCGCAATCTTAATCACCGCTGAAAAGGATTTTGACATGAGCCCGAAAACAAAACAGCTTCTGCGCGTGACTTTTGCAACCGCAGCTTTTGCCCTTGCCGTGACGGCCGTTGCGAATGCGCAGGAAGTGAAGCCGCAGCCTGAAGCAGGTAAAAACTGTCTTGGCATGGTAGAGCTGGACATCCGCCAGTCTTCTTTCTCGCTCGACCCGACGGTGCATATCAAAAACGCAGCGAACGCGACGCAAATCACCGTGCCGATGTTCGTCTCGGATTACAACAAGATGAAAGAAGGCCAAAAGCTTGATAGCAGCTTTCGCACCGGCTCCGCCGTTTTCAACGGCAGCATTTCGTGGCGGAATGTGACGGTAAAAAAGAAAAAAGGCTTCGTCTGCGAATAAGAAATTTGATGCACAAATTAAAAAGGCCGGAGATTTCTCTCCGGCCTTTTCGTTACGCCCCTAGCGGAGGGGTAGTAGCTTTTAGTTTGCCTGACGGCTAGGCCGTCTTAGTTTGCCTGACGGCGGAGGAAAGCGGGGATGTCCAGCTCGTCCTCTTCCTTCTTGCCGCCTTCTTCGACGGTCAGTTTGCCCGTCACAGTGGCAGAGGATGCCGCGGCAGGTGCCTCGACAGCTTCTTCCTTGTGACGCTGCAGCGTGAAGCGCTCGAACAGCGACGGAGATTTTTTCACCGGCTTTTCAGCAGCAACAGATGCGGCTTTCGGCGCGGCGGCTTCGGTTTCGCCAAACAGGTCGCCGCTCGGCGCGCCAGACTGGCGCGGATCGACGGGTTTGGGCGGAATGAAGCTGTTGCCATGACGCTCGGCACGCGGCTGCGTGACGGGCGGAACGGTGCGGTTGTAGCTTTGCGCCGGGGTGTTCGGACGGGTCCAGGTTTCGGACTCGCTCACCTCGTCGTCCAGCTTGCGCGCGGTTGCCGTGGCGGCAGCTGCGGGCGCGGCGGTAAAGCCGGCCGCGTGACCGACGGCAGGCTCTGCTGCCGTTTCGGCTGCTTGCCAGTTGCCTTCACCGGCCGTGACAGGCGCAGCGGTTTTCTGCGCAATCGCGGCGCGGGCCTGGCTGGCATGCGCGGGGATGATGGAAGACGGGATGCCGCCGGTGAAGCCAGCATCGCGGGCTTGCGGCGCCGCGGTGTAGCCATAGCCACCGGTTTGCGTACCCAGGCTGCCTGCGGGCTTCGCGCCGCCAAGGCCGCCACGGCGCGCAGGTTCAACCTGTGCGCCGGCCACTTGCAAAGGGCGCGGTTGCACCATGGTGGCCGCTTCGATGCCCGTTGCGACAACGGATACGCGCATCGCACCGTCCATCGTCTGGTCAAAGGTAGAACCGAAGATGATGTTGGCGTCAGGGTCAACTTCATCGCGGATACGGTTGATAGCTTCGTCAACTTCGAACAGCGTCATGTCGAGGCCGCCGATGACGTTGATAAGAACGCCTTTCGCGCCCTTCATCGAAACGTCGTCGAGCAGCGGGTTGGAAATCGCAGCTTCAGCAGCTTCGATTGCGCGGCGCTCGCCCTGGCCGATGCCCGTGCCCATCATGGCTTTGCCCATCTCCAGCATGACGGCGCGGACGTCCGCGAAGTCAAGGTTGATAAGGCCCGGCATGACCATGAGGTCGGTCACGCCGCGGACGCCGGATTGCAAAACTTCATCCGCCATTTTGAATGCGTCGGCAAACGTCGTTTTTTCGTTCGCGATGCGGAACAGGTTCTGGTTCGGGATGACGATCAGCGTGTCGACCTTCTCCTTCAGCTTCGACACGCCCGCGTCGGCCTGCACCGCACGACGGCGGCCCTCGAACGAGAACGGCCGGGTGACGACGCCGATCGTGAGCGCCCCCATGCTGCGGGCGAGTTCGGCGATGACGGGCGCCGCCCCGGTACCCGTGCCACCGCCTTCACCGGCGGTGAGGAACACCATGTCGGCGCCCTTGATCATCTCCTCGATCTCGTCGCGGTGCGCCTCGGCAGCGGCACGGCCGACCTCGGGATCGCTGCCGGCACCGAGGCCTCGGGTGAGGTCGCGTCCGATGTCGAGCTTGACGTCGGCGTCGCTCATCAACAGCGCCTGCGCGTCGGTGTTGACCGCGATGAACTCGACACCCTTGAGCCCGGCGTCGATCATCCGGTTGACCGCGTTGACACCGCCGCCGCCGACGCCGATGACCTT
>DQGU01000195.1:0-451 GCA_003524565.1 Rhodospirillaceae bacterium | reverse complement strand
ACCGCCGATGCCGATCACCTTGATGACGGCGAGGTAGTTCTGTGGGGCGCCGGCCATCAGCTGGTCCTCCGGATCGTGGGGCGGGATGGGATCGAGTTCATGGTTCCGTGGATCGTAACGACTGGTGGCGGATCACGCCGTCACGCATCGATCGGCGACAGTCTCCCACGTCGACCGCCGTGGAGCGTGGAATCCCTGCTCATCGACGATCCGGACCATCCGGGCACGACCGCTCGCGCCCGTGTCATCCACGGGTGATCGAGACCTCGTCGGTGGACACGTCGATCGCGACGATGCCCTCGAGGCCGTCCCGGACACGCTGGAGGAGCCGGGCGAGTTTGCCGTCGAGACCGGTGGCGGCACCGAGCCGGACGGTGATGTCCGGCGCCGGTGTCCCGGGGTCGAGGACGAGTCCGAGATCGCCGGTGGCGGCGTCGACCGACGCGGTGAG
>DQGU01000136.1 GCA_003524565.1 Rhodospirillaceae bacterium | reverse complement strand
CGCTGGCGCGACAGCTCCAGCAGGCCGAAGGCGGAGATGCGCCCCAGCTGGATACGCGCGCGGTCACCCGCCATGGCATCGCGCAGTTTGCGCTCGACAAGGCGGTTGTTGCGGCGGTCTTCCATGTCGATGAAGTCGATGACCACAAGGCCGCCCTGGTCGCGCAGGCGCAGCTGGCGGGCGATTTCTTCGGCGGCTTCAAGGTTGGTTTTCAGCGCCGTTTCTTCGATATGCCGCCCTTTGGTCGCGCGGCCGGAGTTGACGTCGATGGAAACCAGTGCCTCGGTCGGGTTGATGACGATATAGCCGCCCGAACGCAGATGAACGGTCGGGTTGTGGATTTCGTCAATCTGGCCTTCGACCTGATAGCGGAAGAACAGCGGAACGTCGCCGTTTTTGTATTCATGCACGCGGTCGGCGTGGCTGGGCATCAGGGTGCGCATGAAATCTTTTGCGGCCTTGAAACCGTCTTCGCCCGCCACATGCACTTCGTCGATGTCGCGGCGGTAAAGGTCGCGGATGGCGCGCTTGATGAGGTTGCCCTCTTCGTAAATCAGCGCGGGCGCGGTCGATTTCAGCGTCAGCTCGCGGATTTGATCCCACAGGCGCAGCAGGTAATCAAGGTCGCGTTTAATTTCGGCCTTGCTGCGGGCGACGCCGGCGGTGCGCAGGATAACCGACATGCCTTCGGGCACGTTCAGCTCATGCAGGATTTTTTTCAGACGCTGGCGGTCTTTGGCATTCGATACCTTGCGCGAGACACCGCCCCCACGGGGGGAGTTCGGCATCAAAACGCAATAACGGCCGGGCAGGGAGATATAGCTGGTAACAGCCGCGCCCTTGTTGCCGCGCTCTTCTTTGCTGATTTGTATCAGCATAATCTGGTTGCGCTTGATGACTTCCTGAATTTTGTAGCGGCGCTTGAGGGCGGAGCGGAAAACAGGTGCCTCGACAACGTCGCCGCCGACAGTATCGACGCGGCGTTTGCGGCGGCCGCCGTGGCGGTGTGCGGGGGCGGCGCCTTCGGCGGCTTGCTCTTCGCTGCCTTCGGCGCTGGCCGCGCCTTCTGCGGTCTCTTCTTGCGCGGCTTCGGCGGTTTCTTCTTCCGCTTCTTCCTCTTCGGCTTCTTCTTCGTCGTCGCCTTCTTCGTCAATCAGCGATTCCTGTGCAATGTCCGCGGCGATGGAGCCGGTATGGACGGGCACATAAGGCTCCTCGTCGTCTTCCTCGTCTTCTTCTTCGTCGATTTCGATGACTTCGGCGCGCGCTTCGTCAAGGGCGTCTTCGTCGCCTTCCTCGTCTTCGTCGTCGTCGAGGCTCTCGCCGCGCTGTTCCAGCTCGGCCAGTTCGGCGGCGTCTTCCTCGTCTTCCTTCGCGGCCTGTGCGGCGGCGAGCGCGCGCTCTTCGGCAATCAGCGCTTCGCGGTCAGCGATGGGAATTCGGTAATAGTCGGGGTGAATTTCAGGGAAGGGCAAAAAGCCGTGGCGGTTGCCGCCAAAATCGACAAAAGCCGCCTGCAGGGACGGCTCAACGCGCGTGACTTTTACCAGATAGATATTGCTTTTGAGCTGCTTGCGCAGAACGTTTTCGTAGTCGTATTCCTCTAGGCGATTGCCGGAGACGACGGCCACCCGTGTTTCTTCGGGGTGGGTTGCGTCGATAAGCATCCTTTTCGTCATTGTCTCAATCCTTATAGGGCGCAAAGCCATATCGCCCCTGTGGGGCGCAAAGCTGCATCGCCTCTTCCTGCGACGGGGAAAAGGCGGGCGCGCCGTTCTGTTCTGTCAGGCTGGCGGTGCGTTAAACCGTGGGTTATCCACATACGGGCTCGCCAAAAGCACCCTTGGGGGGGTGAAAGCTGCGGCCTCGTCTGTAGGGCGCGTCCGTTCAGTGTGTTAAGGGGGCGGACGCCGCCTGCCCAAGATTGCGGTTCTTGTCACCGGGCTCATTCGCACTGCATTTTCCGGAAAAATCCTAAGAGCCGGAAAGCAGGAGGTTGAAATGAGCCGACCTCAAAACTCGTTGACCCGATATTCCACCTCACGCCGCAGCATACGGCAGAGGGAATACTTTTGTCGCAAGGCGGATGATACGCTGTGCGCGCGCGTATCTCAATGTTTTATTGGGACGGGGGCGGTCAAAAATGCACCCGCAGGCGCGTCGCGCGCCCTAAATCCATGGAATCAACGATATTTATGCCGCCAGCGGTTGTTCGAAGCCCCTGAGTTTGTTTATACTGGAGGCGGGGAAACGGCCGCGGACAAACAAACCGGCGGCCAAGCGGAGAGCGAATGCTGCGCCTGAGTCGCATTTTTTTCATATTACTTACACTTTTGGCCGTCAGTCTGACGGGCATCGGGGTGTTGCATGCGCAGTCAAACGGCAACGGCGCACCCGTGGTCGAAGATATCCGCTACGGCCTGAATGCCGGCAAAACGCGGGTGGTTATCGACCTTGACCGCAAAACACCTTACCGCACCTTTTTGCTGGCCGACCCGCCGCGTCTGGTCATCGACCTGCCGCAGAGCGAATGGAAAATCCCGCGCAGCCGCCCCGTGACCACGGGCGACGTGCTGAAATCATACCGCAGCGGCGATTTGGACGGCGGGCTGACGCGCATTGTTTTTGACCTGCGCAAAACGGCAGTGATTGCGGGTGCCTTTACGCTGGATAAAAGCGGTACGGCGCGCGACCGCGTGGTCGTCGATTTGTCGCCTGCATCGGAAAACCTGTTCCGCGCCGCGCTTGATAAGGTGCAGGGGGATAAAAACCTCTCCGGTGTACCCCTTTCTGCGGCGGCGCCGGCTGTTGCAAACAGCACACTGGCTG
>DQGU01000126.1:4056-4676 GCA_003524565.1 Rhodospirillaceae bacterium | reverse complement strand
CTGATTATGTTTTTTTATATTCTACTCGCGCTTTTGGCGGCGGGGCTTGGCTTTGCTTGTTATCGTTTCGGGGCTGAACGCGCGCTGGCGCTGCCGATGTGGCGCAGTTTCAGCTATCCGGTGCGGGCAAGTTTTCTGCGCGGCGTCAGCAAGAAAACCGGCGCGACGCTTCTGGATGTCACGCCCGCGCGTCCGCCGCTGCGCTTTATCGCTGTGATGGGCGCGGCGACGGTGTTTTTGCAAATCATCGGCGTCAACCTTGGCCGCCTTGTCGGGGGCGAGGGGGTGACGATGCTGCTGGGCAGTCTGATGGCGCTGGCGCTTGTCGTGACTATCTGGCTGCCTTTTTTCCGTGCGCAGATAAACCGCCGCCGCGTGCGCATCGGCGTGACGCCGCAGGGCATACGTCTTGCGGGCGGGGTTTTTCACCCGTCGGATGATATCGGGCAGGTTTATGTGCGCGCGGCCATCGATGCGCCGCAAAACCTGATGCTGCTGAACGAAAGATTTGCAACATCCATCGCCAATCTCGGCCGCGGTGTCACGCGGCTTCTGGCGGCGCGGTCGTGGCTGGTGACGTTTCATCATCGCGGGTCGGGACGTGAAGACGTACTGGCGGG
>DQGU01000126.1:0-3807 GCA_003524565.1 Rhodospirillaceae bacterium | reverse complement strand
GGGACGTGAAGACGTACTGGCGGGCGGCTTGACGCAGGACTGCGCCGAAGCTCTTGCCGCCGCCGTTATCGAGGTGTTGCAGGATGAAAAACAGCCTGCGGCGGAAGAGGTTTCTATGTCCGCAGCGCTTGCGCGTGAAACGCTGGATATCGAATAGCGGGCGCGCTATCCGCAGCGGGTGCCGGATGCAGCGCCGCCGCGAATGACGGGCGCAGGGATGGTTGTGTTTGCGCTGCCTCCACGGCGGGCAAGGCTGCGCGCGGCGCGGGCGCAGCCGTCATTTCTTTAGGCGGCCAGAGCGTGCCGCGCAGCCAGCCCAGCGCGCTTTGCACAATTTCCGTACGCGCCAGCCAAAGACCGACGCCGCCGCTGGCAAAGCCGGCGGCAAAAGCCACGCCGGATTTTTTCAGGCGGTTTTTATCAAAAAATTTGACATCCTTGCGCGCGGCTTTCGGGGTGCGGAGTTTTTCACCGGCAAAATTTTTGATGTAGTTGTAAGACGCGCTGGCGGCCCCCGTGGCCGCAGCCAGAAGCCCGACCATGCCCAGCGTCGATACGCCCCCGATAATCCCCGCAACCCAGGTGACGGCAATCAGGCGGAAGCTCATGGAAACCAGCGTGCCCGCCGCCATATCGGCCATTTTTTTGCCAAGGCTGGCAGCGACGTTTTTGAGTCGGTTTCCCTCCGCCCGCCAGGCGCGCAGCACGCCGCTGAACCCCGCAATGCCGACACCCGTTTCAAAGGCGCGGGTGCGCAGGCGTTTGCGCGGCGCGTTGGCGTTTGCTTCTGGTGGGGCGGGAGTTTTCATGCACCTGATTGTAAAAGCCGATGCCGCCTGCGTCTATGCGCTAAATACCCGCTTGACATAAGGCGCCCGCCCCTTTGCACAATAAAAAACGCCGGTTTTGATACCGGCGTTTTTTATTGAAGCTGGGATGATTAGAGCATCCCCGGCGATTTCGGTTTTGACGGCGGCGGCGACACGACATTGAGCACGGAGCCGACAGCGGCCTGTACTTTCTGCGGGTCTGCGGGCATGAAGCTGCCGGCGTCTTTGAGGTGCGGGCCAATCATCATCTGGATGAACTGCGCCTTCTCGGAAAAGCTTTTCTTGTCGCCGATGGCGCCTGCAATAACATTCGCCGTTTCGGTGATGGATGTATTGCCGTCATTGCGTGCGCCAGCCTGATGCAGCGCGGTTGCGATTTTCGCGGCCAGCGGCGATGCAGCATTCACATAGCCTGCATTCGGGTTCGGCTTTTCCGGCCCGCGGTTGTCGAGCAGTTCCTGATAGTAGCTGCGAAAGCCGGCTTCCGCTTTGGCGGCGCGCTCTTCGCCTTGACCGTAATTCGACAAAAATTTGGACATGCTGACCTGCCTGATGCCTGTGTCTGAGTGATTCCGATTATATGTCAAAAACCTTAACGCCATCTTAATGATTGCCGCCAAGGCCACCGCCAGTCTAGCATAGGCGCATGATAAAACCAGATGCACTGCTTATTATCGATATACAACAAGGCTTTATGAAGAACGGGGCGGAATCCGTCGTCGCCCCGATTGCCGATTTGGTCAAGGCATGGCCGCAGGACAAGCTGTTTTACCTGCGCTATCGCAACTACCCCGGCAGCCTGTTCGCGCGGCATCTGGACTGGCACGAATTCATGACATCGGGGCAGGTCGATATCGTGGCCGATGTTTATATCGACGGCGCGCCGGTGTTTGAGCATTACGGCTATCGCCCGCCCGATACGTTGATTGAGGTCTTGCGCGGATTCGGCACCATCGGCATTTGCGGCGTGGATACCGACGCCTGCGTCATGGCGGCGGTTTTTGCGCTATGGGATGCGGAAATCCGTCCCGTGGTGCTGGCGGATTATTGCATGTCATCCGGCGGGCGGCAGTTTCATCTGGCTGCGCTGGATTTGATGCTGCGCCAGTTCGGCACCGACGGCATCATCCGCGGACGCATCTGATTTTAAATGCTTACCATTCCCATGTGATGCTGCCGGCAACGCGGGCATCGCACAGGTTGTCGCAGCGTTTTTCTGAAACATTGGTATCGTAAAAGCGCACATCGACAGTAAACGGCTCGAAGCTATAGGCGAAGCCGAGGGAATAATCCAGATAATCCGGCACGCCGAAACGGTCGTTTTCTTCAACCCACTGATGCCCGACATGGCCGACAAGGCTCAGCCCGTCCGCAACCGGCAGGGGGACATCCGCCGTAGCTGTGACATAGACGCCCGTGCCGGAATCGGCGAAAAAGTCCGGTGAATAATAGATTTCGGCGCCCAGTGTGGCGACGTCGTCCGGCAGCGTGCTTTCATAGCTTGCAAAAAATTCATAGTGGTCATAGTCGAAGGCGCGGCGCGCGCCCGGATACCAATAATACCCGCCGCCCAGCGTCATATCGCCAGGGCCAAGGCCGAAGGTATAGGTCAGATAAAAATCTACCTCGACCTTTGCTTCCCAGCTGTCGTTGTAATCGACGTTCGATGCCCAGATTTCCGCGGCCCAGCCGCTTTCATGTTCAAGCGCGACGCTGCCTTGCAGGGCGGGCTTGCTGTCTGAATCGGAAAAACCGCGCGTCATATATTCGCTGGCCAGCGTGGCCGAACCGGAAAGCGTCCAGGGTCCGGTGCTTTCTGCATCGTCGGATTCTTGCGCTGCGTCTTCGGCGGCGGCAGCTTCTTCAGCGTAAAGGGGATGCGTGCAAAGCAAAAGGGCGGAAAAGGCGGCGGCGGTCAAAAACGAATTTTTACGGTACATGAAAAACTCCCGATAAAAATGCCCATTGATTATAGCGGCGCCCCATGGAAAAAAGGTCAAAAATCTTTATTTCGATAAAATGCCCCAAATCGGGCGGGTGGCAGTTTGACGGTGCGCGGTACGGGCGCGGCGTGCTAGGCTTGCAGGCGGGAAAAGGGGATTTGCATACATGAATATGATCGAAGTCAAAAACCTCAACTTCGACTATCCGGGCAAGCGTGTGCTGCATAACGTCAGCTTTACCATCAAGGCCGGCAGTGCCACTGCGCTGGTGGGGCCGAACGGCGCGGGTAAAACAACGCTTTTGCGCTGCCTTGTCGCGCTGGACCGTCCGCACAGCGGCGATATCACTGTCGGCGGCATCGATGTCACCGAGAACCCCCGCGCGGTGCACCGCCAAATCGGCTATTTGTCGGATTTCTTCGGCCTGTTCAACGACCTGACCGTGCGCCAGTGCCTGACGTATATGAGCTGGTCACAGCAGGTAAGCGTCAAGAACGTCGCGGCGCATGTCGAAAAAATCGCCAAAGACGTGATGATAGATAACATGCTCGACCGCAAGGCGGGCGTACTGTCGCGCGGATACCGCCAGCGGCTTGGCATCGGTCTTGCGCTGGTGCATGACCCTGCGATTGTTATTCTGGACGAGCCCGCATCGGGCATGGACCCCGAAGCGCGCATTCAGCTTTCGCGTCTTGTGCGCGATTTGCGCGCGCGCGGTAAAACGCTGATTGTGTCGTCGCATATCCTGAATGAGCTGGAAGATTACTGCACAGACATGCTGATTATCCGCGCCGGCCGTGTGGCGGAACATGTGCTGCTCAGCGACCACGAAGCGCGCACGGTGCGTCACCTGCGCATTTCCCTGCAGGGCGGCGCGGCCGCGCATGCGGATGCTTTGGCCGCGCAGACGGGGCTTTCAGTCGAAAGTATAGACGGCGATGTTGCCCTTTGCCGTTTCGAAGGGGACGACGCGGCGCAGCGCGCACTGCTGGCCGCGCTCGCAGGTCTGGGGCTGCCCGTTTATAATTTTTGCG
>DQGU01000103.1:16761-17152 GCA_003524565.1 Rhodospirillaceae bacterium | reverse complement strand
CTGCAGGCGCACCCGATTACGCTGGGCGCGCTTAAAATCAACCGCGATGCAGGCATAGAAACCGCGCTGTTTGCGGACATCAAACCGAACCCGACCGGCGCGAATGTCATGGCGGGCGTGGCGGCCTATAAACAGGGCGGGCACGACGGCGTGATTGCTTTTGGTGGCGGCAGCGGGCTTGATGCGGCGAAGGCCGTCGCGCTGATGGTCGGACAAGACCGCCCGCTGTGGGATTTCGTGGACGAGGGGGATAACTACCTCCGCGTGAATGAAAAAACCATGGCGCCGGTGATTGCTATCCCGACGACGGCAGGCACGGGCAGCGAAGTTGGCCGCGCCAGCATCATCACCAACGAAGACACACATGAAAAGAAAATCATTTTCCACCCGA
>DQGU01000103.1:16252-16521 GCA_003524565.1 Rhodospirillaceae bacterium | reverse complement strand
AAAGAAAATCATTTTCCACCCGAAAATGCTGCCGTCCTTGGTGATTTCCGACCCCGAACTGACCGTCGGCTTGCCGCCGCATATCACGGCGGCGACGGGCGTTGATGCCTTCGTGCATTGTTTCGAAGCATTCTGCGCGCCCGGTTTCCATCCGCTTGCAGACGGCATCGCGCTTGAAGGCATGCGCCTTGTGGCCGATTACCTGCCGCGCGCCTACGATGACGGCAAGGATATAGAGGCGCGTGCCCACATGCTGGCGGCCGCATCGA
>DQGU01000103.1:15927-16052 GCA_003524565.1 Rhodospirillaceae bacterium | reverse complement strand
CCCACATGCTGGCGGCCGCATCGATGGGCGCGGCGGCGTTTCAAAAAGGCCTTGGCGGGGTACATGCGCTGGCGCATCCCCTCGGCGGGCTATACGACAAGCCGCACGGGCTTTTGAACGCCATC
>DQGU01000103.1:0-15634 GCA_003524565.1 Rhodospirillaceae bacterium | reverse complement strand
ACCGTGCGTTTATTGGCGAGCGGATGGATATCCTCGCGCGTGTGCTCAACCTGCCGGTGAAAACATCCGGCTATGACGCCGTGCTGGCGTGGGTGCTGGATTTCAGAAAACGCCTTGGTATCGAAAACACGCTGGCCGCTATCGGTGTACCCGACGACCGTGCGGATGTTGTCGGCCGCATGGCAACCGAAGACCCGTCCGCGGGCGGCAACCCCGTGCAGCTGAGCGCCGAAGATTACACACAAATCTTCATCAAGGCCTGCGCAGGCGACCTTAGTGAAAAACGGGCGGCGGCTTAATCTTCGATGCAGAAATGCGCAGGCGCGGCGGCGGTGACGTCGAGGGGCGGCTGGTCTGCGTATAGCGGGATAACAATCCGCCGTGCATGCAGGTGGAGCAGAGGGAATTGCCCGCTGTCCGGCCTGTCCGCATTTTCGCCATAAAGCCAGTCGCCCACGATGGGGCAATCGATGGATTGCAGATGCACGCGTATCTGGTGCGTGCGCCCCGTTTGCGGCGTCATTTCGAGTAGCGCGCGGCCGTCCGGATATGCCTCAAGAATTTTATATCCGGTGACGGCGCTTTGCGCTTCAGGGTCGTTGATGCCGCAGGGCTGCATGCTCCAGCCCTTGGGCAGTTTCACTTTGCGCAGCGGCGTGTCGATGATGCCTTCGGCTTTTTTCGGCGTGCGGCTGGCGACCGCCCAGTATGTTTTTTGTATCTGGCCGGATTCAAACAGCTTGCCCATGCGCCGCAGTCCGCGGTCGTTGCGCCCCAGCACAAGGCAGCCGCTGGTGTCGCGGTCGAGCCGGTGGGCAAGGCGCGGCATTTCCTTGTACCCGAATTGCAGTTTGTGGAAATAATCCTCAAAGCTCGGCCCGCCTTTGGGGCCGGCGTGCACGGGGATATTCACGGGTTTGTCGATGACAATCACCAGCTGGTCGCGCAGCAGGATTCGCGACATCAGTTCGGCATCGTCCATTTCATATACGGGTACATGGTCCATGCCCCTGTTTTAGCGGCTTTTCGGGCGCTTGGCGAAGGCTTTTATCACATTGAAAATATTATGTATTGCGCTTGGACGGTCGGTGCATTACAAAGACGCGGACAGAAATTTGGTAAAAAGACATGCTGACCATCGAAGACGAAATCGAACGCCGCCGCACCTTCGCCATCATCGCGCACCCTGACGCAGGTAAAACCACGCTGACGGAAAAACTGCTGCTGTTCGGCGGTGCCATCCAGATGGCGGGCGCGGTCAAGGCGCGCAAGGAAGCGCGCCACGCACGCTCCGACTGGATGAAGGTGGAGCAGGAACGCGGGATTTCCGTGGTGTCGTCCGTCATGACCTTCGAATACGAAGGCATCAAATTCAACCTGCTGGATACGCCCGGTCACGAAGACTTCTCCGAAGATACCTACCGCACGCTGACGGCGGTCGATAGCGCCATCATGGTGATTGACGCGGCCAAGGGGATTGAAACCCAGACGCGCAAATTGTTCGAGGTGTGCCGCCTGCGCGATATGCCGATTACGACTTTCATCAACAAGCTCGACCGCGAAGGGCAGGATCCTTTCAACCTGCTGGATGAGATTGAACAAACGCTGGCGCTTGATGTATCGCCGGCCAGCTGGCCGATTGGCATGGGGCGTGAATTCCTCGGCTGTTATGACCTTATCAACGACCAGTTGATTTTGATGTCGCGCAGCAAGGGCGAACGCCCCGACCAGGGGGAGCAGTGCCAGGGCATTGACGACCCGAAGCTGGATACGCTTTTGCCTGATTACGCCGTTAAAAAACTGCGCGAAGACATCGCCATGGTGCGCGGACTTTGCAAGCCGATTGACCGCAAGGCCTATCTGGAAGGCACCATGACGCCGGTATTTTTCGGCTCTGCCGTCAATAATTTCGGCGTGCGCGAAATGCTGAACGGCCTGCGCACGCTTGCGCCGCCGCCGCGCCCGCAGCCGACAGCCGAGCGTCTGATTGAACCCGGCGAGAAAAAAGTCACCGGTTTTGTGTTCAAAATTCAAGCGAACATGGACCCCAAACACCGCGACCGCATTGCCTTCACGCGCCTTAGCTCCGGCCATTTCAAGCGCGGCATGAAACTGCAACACATCCGCAGCGGCAAGGCGATTACCGTGCATAACCCGCTTATCTTTTTCGCGCAGGAACGTGACGTGGCCGAAGATGCCTTCGCAGGCGATATCATTGGCATTCCGAACCACGGCAACCTGCGCATCGGCGATACGCTGACAGAGGGGGAGGTTCTTCACGCAACAGGTATCCCGAGCTTCGCGCCCGAGCATTTGCAGCGCGTACGCCTTGATGACCCGCTGCGCGCCAAGCATCTGGGCGAGGCGTTGTTGCAGCTGGCGGAAGAGGGGGCGGCGCGTGTCTTCAAACCGCGCATGGATTCCAGCTGGGTGGTCGGCGTCGTCGGCCCCTTGCAGTTCGATATTCTGGCCGACCGTATCCGCACCGAATACAACCTGCCCGTCCGTTTTGAACAGGCGGCGCTGCATACCGCGCGCTGGCTGGAAAGCGACAAGCGGGACAAGCTGGAGCAGTTCATTGACCAGAATCTGCCCAATATCGCAGAAGACCACGATGGCCAGCCGGTGTTTCTGGCGCGCAATGCCTGGCACCTCGACAATTCCAACGAAAACTGGCCGGATATCCGCTTCCTTGCGACCAAGGAGCAGGTGGTCGGGTAGATTTCTTTATCAAACGATAAGTTTCTTATATAGGTAAAATCTCCTGTTTTCAGGGGGTTATGGCGTGCGCTTGAATTGGGGTGCTTTGATACCCCAATTTCGACGGAATTTCTTTGTTTGGCTGTCTGAATTCCGCTATGTTCGCTTACGATTTTTGTTGAAAAACAGATATAAAATCCAATATTAAAGCGGACTGAAAAGGTTCTCTTTTGCCTTCGCAAAGAGCAGGAGAAGGAATATGATTAAACTCGGAAAATTGACAGATTATGCCGTTGCCGTGATGGTGCAGCTTTCGCGCGAGGGCAATGGTGCCGCGCGCAGTGCCCATCAGCTGGCGGAGCGTACGAGCATTCCTGAACCGACGGTCGCGAAAGTTCTCAAAAAACTCGCGCGCAAAAAACTCGTTGAATCCGTGCGCGGCGCGGCTGGCGGCTACCGCCTTGCGGCTGCGGCAGAAGAAACTTCCGTCTGCGACGTTATCGAGGCGCTGGACGGCCCCATCGCAATCGTTTCCTGCGCGGGGGCGAATGATGTTTGCCGCGCCGAGCCCAAATGCCCCGCCAAGGGCAAATGGTCACCCGTTAATCAGGCCATCCGCGCCGCGCTGCAGGCTGTGCGCCTGTCGGATATGGCGCGCACGTCCGGCTGCGGCCATGCGGGGCTGACCCAAATCACAGAAAGCAGAACGCATGCCGATTTCAAATGAAACCCGCCAGACCGTTGCGGAACTTGACCGCAAGTACGAGGCCGGATTCATCACCGACATCGAAACCGACCTTGCGCCCAAAGGTCTGAACGAAGACATCATCCGCCTTATTTCCTCCAAGAAGGGGGAGCCGGAATGGATGCTGGAACAGCGCCTGAAAGCCTATCGCCACTGGCTGACAATGCCGGAGCCGCAATGGGCAAAACTGCGCATTCCCGCTATCGACTATCAGGATGCCTATTACTACGCCGCGCCGAAAAACATCGACCGCCCCAAAAGCCTCGACGAGGTTGACCCGAAACTTCTTGAAACCTACAAGAAGCTTGGCATTCCGCTGCGTGAACAGGAAATGCTGGCGGGCGTGGCGGTGGATGCGGTTTTTGACAGCGTTTCTGTCGTGACGACCTTCCGCGAAAAGCTTCATAGCGCGGGCGTGATTTTCTGCTCGATTTCCGAAGCGGTGAAGGAATATCCGGAGCTTATCAAAAAATACATGGGCAGCGTCGTGCCCTATACCGACAACAAACACGCTTGCCTGAACGCCGCCGTTTTTACCGATGGTACGTTCGTGTATATCCCCGAAGGCGTGCGCTGCCCGATGGAGCTTTCGACCTATTTCCGCATCAACGAGGCGAAAACCGGCCAGTTCGAACGCACGCTGATTGTGGCCGAGAAGGGCTCTTACGTTTCCTATCTCGAAGGCTGCACGGCGCCCAAGCGCGACGAAAACCAGATGCACGCGGCCGTGGTCGAATTGATTGCCATGGACGATGCGGAAATTAAATACTCCACCGTCCAGAACTGGTATCCGGGTGACGAAGAAGGCCGCGGCGGCATTTACAACTTTGTGACCAAGCGCGGTATCTGCAAGGGCAAACGCTCCAAGATTTCCTGGACGCAGGTTGAAACCGGCTCTGCCATTACATGGAAATATCCGTCGTGCATTTTGCTGGGCGATGACAGCGTGGGCGAATTTTACTCTGTCGCTATCACCAATAACCACCAGCAGGCCGATACCGGCACCAAGATGATACACATCGGCAAAAACACCAAATCGCGCATCGTGTCCAAGGGGATTTCGGCGGGCAAGTCCGACAATACCTACCGCGGGCTTGTGCGTATTTCCGGCAAGGCGGAAAAGGCACGCAATTATACCCAGTGCGACAGCCTGCTGATTGGCCATACCTGCGGCGCGCATACTGTGCCCTATATCGAAAACCGCAGCCCGAGCGCGACGCTGGAGCATGAAGCCACCACGTCGAAGGTCAGCGAAGACCAGCTGTTTTACTGCCGCTCCCGCGGGATACCGGACGAAGAGGCGCTGACCCTTATCGTCAACGGTTTCTGCCGCGAAGTGCTGCAACATTTGCCGATGGAATTTGCGGTTGAAGCGCAAAAACTCGTCGCGATTTCTTTGGAAGGAAGTGTGGGATAATGCTCAAGATTGAAAACCTTCATGCCACGGTCGCGGATCGTGAAGTGCTGAAAGGCCTGACGCTGGATATCAAACCGGGCGAAGTGCATGCCATCATGGGGCCGAACGGTTCGGGCAAATCGACGCTGTCTTATGTGCTGGCTGGCCGCGACGGCTATGACATTACCGAAGGCTCCATCAATTTCATGGGGCAGGACATCGGCGAGATGGAACCGGAAGAGCGCGCGGCGCTGGGCTTGTTCCTTGCGTTCCAGTATCCGGTGGAAATTCCGGGCGTGACAACCACCACGTTTTTGAAAACGGCGCTGAACGCTGTGCGCAAGGCGCGCGGCGAAAAAGAGCTCGACCCTGCCAGCTTCCTCAAGCTGCAAAAACAAAAACTGACCGAACTGGGCATGGATGCCGATATGCTGAAGCGTGGCGTCAACGTCGGCTTTTCGGGCGGGGAGAAAAAACGCAACGAAGTTTTGCAGCTGGCGATGCTGCAACCGAAGCTGGCCATTCTGGACGAAACCGACAGCGGCCTTGACATCGATGCGCTGAAGGTTGTTGCAGACGGCGTAAACGCCCTGCGCGCGCCGGACCGTTCGTTCCTGATTATCACGCACTACCAGCGTTTGCTGGATTACATCAAGCCGGACGTGGTGCATGTGCTGGCCAAGGGTAAAATCCAGAAAACCGGCGGGCCTGAACTGGCGCTGGAGCTGGAACAAAAAGGTTATGCCGATTTCTATGACGAGGCCGCGTAAGCATGGCACAGGCTGCTGTACATAGTTTCAAAACCGAAACGCTTCAGCGCGAAGAGGCGATGCCTTGGCTTGCGCCTGCGGCGGTTCTCGGCGGCGATAATGCGCCCGCATGGATTGCCGCGCTGCGTGAAACAGGGGCGGCCAGTTTTGCCGCAACCGGCCTGCCGACGCCGGCGTGGGAAGGTTGGCAATATACCAACCTGCGCCCGCTGACGCCGGATGTCTTTACGTTTGACGCGGCGGGCGATGTGGCGGCGCAAGACCTGCCTGCACCGCTGCTCAAAGACAGCCACCGTATCGTGCTGGTCAATGGCCGTTTGCGCCCTGACCTGGGCACACCGCTGCCCGACGGCGTGAAGCTGACGCCGCTGATGGAAATTTCCGAGCCGGAAGAAGAGCTGGCCACCGTCGGCAGTCTGGCGCAATCGCCGCTGCTCGCACTTAACTGCGCCTATATGCGCGATGGTTTCGTGCTGGATATCGCCCCACACCGCGACATCACGCGGCCGATTGAAATCCTGTTTATGACGGCGGGCAATAGCCCCGCGGTTTACCCGCGCGTGCTGTACCGCTTTGGCGAAAACAGCGGCGCGACGCTGCTGGAGCGTCATGCGGGGGCGGGCGCGGCGCTCACGAATCTATATGCGGGGTTGGTGCTGAAAGCTGCCGCACGCGGCCGTTATTACCGCTTTATCGACGAAAACGGCGATGCTGTGCATGTCAGCCGCACGGTGGTGCGTAGTCATAAATCGTCTGACTTTCAAGGATTTAGCTCTGTTTCTGGCGTCGCAGCAGGGCGTCAGGAATTCGGATTGGAATTGCTGGATAGCGGGATTTCGAGTAGTATCGGCGGCGTATATATGCTCAAAGGTCGGCAGAGCCACGATTTTACAATTCTTGCAGATCATTTTGAAAAAGACGGAACGTCCGTCCAGCATTTCAAAGGAGTTATTGATGATCAAGCTCGTGCAGTATTCCAAGGGAAAATACATGTACGTCGTCCTGCACAAAAAACAGATGGCTACCAATCTCATCATGCGTTACTGCTTTCCGACCAAGCCGAAGCTAGCGCAAAACCGGAACTAGAGATTTACGCCGACGACGTCAAATGCAGCCACGGCGCAACCGCCGGTATGCTGGATACAGACGGCCTGTTTTACCTGCAAAGCCGCGGCATTCCGGTAGCCGAGGCAAAGGCTTTGCTTGTCCATTCATTCCTCTCCGAAACGCTTGAAAAAATCACCCGTGACGACGTGCGCGCGCTTTATGCTGCGCGCATTGCCGCGTGGCTGAACGCACCGGTGGAGGAGGCGGCCGCCTGATGAAACCCGCGCCCGACATCATTATCAGCGACATGTCGCAGATGAAGCCGACGCCCCGCCCCGTGGGCGCGCTGCGCGCGGACTTTCCTGCGCTGGCGCAAAAGGTGAACGGGCGTCCTGTGGCCTATCTCGATAGCGCCGCCAGCGCGCAAAAGCCGCAGGCCGTGATTGACGCGATGACGAAGGTCATGACGGAGCATTACGCCAACGTGCATCGCGGCGTTTATACTTTCGGCGCGAAAACCAGTGCTGCATACGAAGCTGCGCGTGAAAAAACCGCCCGTTTTTTGAATGCTGCATCCGAAAAACAAATCGTTTTTACCCGCAACGCGACCGAAGCCATCAACCTTGTCGCGGCGACCTGGGGCGAGACATTTTTGCAGGCGGGCGATGAGATTATCCTGACGGAGCTGGAACACCACGCCAATATTGTGCCGTGGCACATGCTGCGCACGCGCAAGGGCGTGGTTATCAAGGTTGTGCCCGTCCGCGCCGATGGCGCGCTGGATATGCAGGCATTTGAATCTCTGCTGTCGCCCAAAACGAAGCTGCTGGCCGTCACGCACATGTCAAACGCGCTCGGCACCGTCAACCCTGTGGCCGATATGATTGCGAAAGCCCATGCGGCGGGGGCGAAGGTGCTGGTGGACGGCTCTCAGGCCGTGGTGCATCTGAATGTGGATGTGCAGGCGCTGGATGCGGATTTTTACGTCTTTACGGGACATAAGCTTTATGGCCCGTCGGGTATCGGTGTTCTCTATGGCAAAGCCGATATTCTGGCCGCCATGCCGCCCTATCAGGGCGGCGGGGAGATGATTGAAGACGTTACGTTTGATAACGTGACGTACAAAGAGCCTCCCTACAGGTTCGAAGCGGGCACCCCTGCGATTGTCGAGGCCATCGGTCTTGGCGCGGCCATCGACTGGCTGAACGGCATCGACAAAGACGCCGCGCTGGCGCATGAGGCGAAGCTGCTGGCGGACGCCGAAGAAAAACTGCGTGCGATTGACGGTGTGCGTATTTTTTCAACCGCGCCGGAGCGTGCAAGCATCCTTTCGTTCGAGCTTGCAGGCGTGCACCCGCACGACATGGCCACAGTTTTTGACCAGATGGGGCTTTGCGTGCGTGCAGGGAACCACTGCGCACAGCCGTTGATGCGCAAACTGGGTGTGGCCGCCACGGTGCGCGCGTCTTTCGCACTATATAATTCGATGGAAGACGTCGAGCGTCTGGCCGAAGCCATCCTCAAAGCGAAAAGGTTGTTTGAATGATGCAGCATGTCGCGGACGAAGAAATGCTCAGAAACGCCATGGGCGATGACGAGATGGAACAAATGATGCAGCCGCCCGATATCGAGGCATCGCGGGAGCATCCGCTGTGGCCGAAAGTGCAGGCCGCCCTGCGCGAAGTGTACGACCCCGAAATTCCGGTCAATATTTATGAACTTGGCCTGATTTACAAAGTCGATATCGCGGCGGAGACGAACAAGATTTACGTCGAAATGACCCTGACGTCACCGGCCTGCCCCGTGGCGGGCGAAATGCCGGGCATGGTTGAAAACGCCATCCGCACCGTGCAGGATGTAGGCGATGTGGCCGTCGATATTATCTGGGACCCGCCATGGGACCCGTCCAAAATGGCGGAAACCGCCAAACTGCAACTGAACATGTTCTGATTGAAAACTGGCAACGCAACACCCAAATTAAATAAGACCCAAGGAGAAAAAACATGAACCAACTGATGACCCTGACCGAAAGCGCCGCAACCCATATCAAAAGTCTGATGGCAAACGCGCCCGAAGGTGAAAAATTCGAAGGTCTGCGCGTCGGCGTCACCGCCGCCGGCTGCTCCGGCCTCAGCTATAGCCTGGAATATGCCGCGCAGCCTAACCCGATGGATTTGCTGGTCGAAGACAAAGGCGTGAAGCTTTTCATCGACCCGCAGGCGCAGCTTTATATCGCGGGCATGGAAATGGACTACTTCGAAAACAAATTCGAAGCGGGTTTCATTTTCAACAACCCGAACGCGACCGGCCATTGCGGCTGCGGCAAATCGTTTAAAGTCTAATTCGGCTTTGCACGTTCAAAAAAGCGCGGGGCACAGGCTCCGCGCTTTTTTGCTGCGCTGCAAACGGATGGTAGCGGCAAGGATTGACACGCGGCGGCGGCGGGCGTAAAACGGCGGAGCTTTTGAAACAGGAGATTGTCATGAAAAAATCATTCAACGAGGCTGGTCGCTGGGCGGTTGTCACCGAAAACGCTTTCACCGCGGGCTGCCCCGAACGCGCCGCGCCGGAACTGGCGCGCCAGATTGAAGAGCGTATCCATACCGAAGGCATGGCCGCGCAGGCGCGTGTGGTGGATATCCTGCCGCAGCAGGGCATGGTGATTGTGGCCTGCGATGATGAATTCGGCACACGTCTGAACGACCTGCCGGGTGCCAGCTATGCGGAGAAGGCGAAACCCGCCGCGAAAAAATCCGGCATGCAGCCAAAATAAACGGCGCGAAGAATCTCGACGTAAAAAAGCGCGGCTTTTATGCCGCGTTTTTTTATGCGTATTGCCCCGCAACCCAGCCCGAAGACCACGCCCACTGGAAATTATATCCGCCCAGCCAGCCCGTGACATCGACGACTTCGCCGATGAAATAAAGACCGCTTTGCTTGGTGCTTTCCATGGTTTTGGATGACAGGCCGCGGGTATCGACGCCGCCGCGTGTCACCTCGGCGGTGCGGTATCCTTCGCTGCCCGTGGGCATGACCTGCCATTTCTGCATACGCTCGGCGACGAGGGCGAGTTTTTTATCCGACAAATCCGCCATCGGCGCGTCGATGCCAAGGTCGGCGGCAATCCATTCCGCCACGCGCCGCGGCACAAGGGCGGAAAGGACGTTATGCAGCATCTGGCGCGGTTGTTCTTTGCGGCGGGTTTTCAGTGTATCCAAAAGCCCGTCCGTATCGGGCAGCAGGTTGACGGTGACTGCGTCGCCTTCCTGCCAATACGATGATATTTGCAAAACCGAAGGGCCGCTGAGCCCGCGGTGGGTGAAAAGCATCCCCTCGCGGAAGGTGGTTTTGCCGTGGCTGAGGGTGCTCGGGTCCACGGCGATTCCGGAGAGGGGCTTGGTTGCCGCCAGCATTTCCGGCGAAAACCTGAGCGGCACCAGCGCGGCGCGCGTAGGGATGATGTCATGCCCGAACTGCTGCGCCACGTCATAGCCAAAGCCTGTCGCGCCGATTTTGGGAATGGACAAGCCCCCCGTAGCGATAACGACGGATGAAGCGTTTAAATCGCCGCGGCTGGTTTTGAGCTGGAAACGGCTGCCGTCATGGGACAGCGCTTCCACCTTGGTTTCCATGGACAACAAAACGCCCGCGTTGTCCATTTCCGCCAGCATCATGTCGATGATTTGCTGCGAAGAGCCGTCGCAAAACAGCTGGCCGAGCGTTTTTTCATGAAACGCAATGCCGTGCAGTTTGACCAGTTTGATGAAATCCTGCTGCGTATAGCGGCTGAGCGCGGATTTGCAAAAATGCGGGTTGTCCGAAATAAATTGCGCGGGGGAGCAATGCAGATTGGTAAAATTGCACCGCCCGCCGCCCGATATGCGGATTTTTTCGCCAGGCGCTGGCATGTGGTCGAGGACCACCACGCTGCGGTAACGTTTGCCCGCTTCGGCCGCGCACATCATACCTGCGGCGCCGGCGCCGATGACGATAACGTCGTAGTCAAAGGACATGATGGTTTATTTCTTCCGCGGCGGCTTGAGTTTGAAGCGGTCGGGGTCGAAACCGTTTGAAATGCGGTCGAGGTCTTTTTCGACGGCCTTGCGCTCGGCGTCTTCCGCGGCTTTGCGCTCGATTTCGCGCTGCGCCGCAACCTCGCGCAGGGAAAGGTTGAGAGCGATTTTGTGATACCGCTCCGCCATGAAATGGTTTTCATCTGCGGCTTTTTTGTCGGCATGTTTTGCCGCCGTGCGGCCGAGATTGTCTTTGGCCAGCACATCCGCGCCTGCCGCGACTAGTAAATCGACGTTGTCATCGTCGCCTTCGATGGCGGCATGATGCAGCGGCGTCAGGCCTTTGATGTCTTTAATGTTCAAATCCGCCTTGCCTGCAATCAATTCTTTCAGCGTGTCGGTGTCCGAATTTTTGGCGGCGTAGTGCAGGGCGGTCATTTTTTCCTGCGTCGATACGGCGTTGATATCCGCCCCCAGCTGCAAAAGAATTTTCACGGCATCGTCGGAGCGGTTGTCCGCCGCGACCATCAGCGGCGTGCGCCCATCGCTGTCGCGCGCAGACAAATCTGCTCCGGCATCGACCAAAGCGGTCAGGTTTTCATGCTCGCTGCTTTCCAGCGCACGGAACAATTCGCGTGTCATGGTTTTGTTAAAAGCGGAACGAGGCGTTTTGCGCGGCGCGGGCATGGGCGTAACTCCGTTGTCTATTTGACTTTGCGGGCAATCAGGCGAATGCCTGGCTTCAGCGAAAAGAAAAACTTTTCAACCTTGATGCCGTGTTTCTCCAGCAGCAGCGCAATACCCTTTTTAGAAAAATAGGTGATATGCGACGGCGGATGCACGGTTTTGACGTTTGAAATGTCTTTGGGATAAGACCAGTGGTTGCCCTGCGGCGTTGTCAGGTAAAGGATGCCGCCGGCGGGAAGGATGTCGGCAATCGCTTTGACGAAAGAGTCGGGGTTCGGCACATGTTCGATGACTTCGCTGGTATAGACGATGTCTGCTTTGTTGCCTTGCGCGGCGTAATCTTCGACAGAAATCGCATTGAAGTGGGGGCCGTAGGCTTCGGCTGCGTATTTGACGGCTTCGGCATCGACGTCGATACCGCGCGCGGCGAGGCCTTCGTTTAATGCGGCCTTGACGGTAAAGCCGCAGTTGCAGCCAACGTCGAGGAAGGATGCCGCCTTGATGTATTTTTTGGCACGGCGGATACGCCCCGCCGCACGGCGGATTTTCTTGGCTTCCTTCGGTTTGTAAAGGCGCGAGCCTTCGTAGGCCTGATAATAGGCAGTCAATTCATCCGCCGTCGGGAACGGGTCAACCGTCACCGTGCCGCAGGCCGCGCAGGACAGCAGCTTGTAGCCGCTTTTCTCCCCGCGGGAGCGGGCGGGGTCGAGCGCGGCGAAACAGGCGCGGCAATAGGGGGCTTCTGCAGTATGCTTCGGCGTTTGTACGGCTTGTGCGGTGGCGGTCATGATGGGGCTGTGTCTTTCAACTTTGCTTTTTTTTAAGGTGTGGGCGGTTTATGGCCGCGGTTGCCGCCATTGAGACGGAAGCGGTCCGGGTCGGGGTTCAGCTTGTCGAGCGCGTCCATATCCTGCGAGAACTGCTCGGGTGAATAGGCGGGGGCTGCAGGCGGCTGCATTTGCTGTTTTGCGGGCAGGCCGTTATTCATCAGCTGGAACAGATAGGTGGAGGTTTCGATGAAGCGGCGGCCTTCGCCGTTCCAGTCCTCGCCCGCGCGCTGCTGCGCGATGGCGGCGGGGGTATGTCCGAAGGCATCGGTGCGGCGGAAATCGGCGCCGGCCTCGGCCAGTGCGGCAACCACGTCTTTCGCCCCCATGAAGGCCGCCAGTTGCAGGGCGGTCATGGATTGGCCGTCGGTTTTTTCCAGCTGTTCGGTGTATTCGAGGATAAGGCGCGTCATATCCTCGCTCTTTTTATAGGCCGCCCAATGAAGGGCTGTATAGCCGGCTTGCCCGCCGTGAATATCCGCATCTGCGCCCGCATCGAGCAGGAAGCGCGCGGCAACCATTTTGCCGCCCAGAATGGCTGTGTGCAGCAGGGTCTGGCCGTGTTCGTTACGCATATCGATATCCGCGCCATCGGTCATGAAAAAGCGCAGGTTATTCAGGTCTTCATCCTGAACAGCCTTGAATACGTCCTTGGCGGCTTCGGGGTCCGAATACTTTATAAACATTGGTTTTCCTGTGTAATCACAGGGTAGAGGGGCGGGGGTGTTACGTCAACAGGAAAGGCCCGGTTTTGCAACCGGGCCTTTCTGGTTACTCCTTGCGGAGAAAGTCTTTTGTGCCTTATGCCGCAGCGATAGCAGAGGGCTGCAGGGTAGCCGCGCGGCGTGCGGTCGGCTCAATCGCTTCACGGCCCGTTTCAACGCGGGCAACGATAGCCGCACCGTATGCTTTTGCTTCGCTGGTTTTGTCGAAATCGAATTTGTTCAACGTCATGGCCGCACCTCGTTTAAAAGTGTTGTTCTTTTTGTTTGTTGGGGTCTCTAGCTTCTTTGGAGGAAATTAAATTGCCCTACAGCTTTAGAATGCGAAATAAAGCGAAGGTTGTCAAACATGATAAGCCATAATGCCTGTGGATGAAGTTAATTTATTCTTAAATATGAAGGTATTATAAAAACTTATTCACAGGCTTGTCGAGCATGAAAAAACGCCCCCGAGGGGGCGTTTTTGTGAATGATTCTCATTCGAATCTGGCCGAATCGCTACGAATCGAAAGGGGAGAGCCCTTATTTTTTCCAGCAAATCCGCGGCTTTTGGCCGATGGGACTGTTTAGCCGTTGGCCGGCGCCTCGTGTTTCGGGCCGCCGCGTTCCATGCTGGCGTTTGCGGAAAGTTCGGCAATGCTTGCGCCGCCGATGCGGAAATTAATCTGTGCCTTGATTTCGCGTGCTTCAGTCAGAGCAGAGAAGCCTTCGATTGCTTTCAAAACCATGTGTCCCACCCTTTATTTGCGTTTTTCTTGCTTCAAGTACAATTCTAATGACTCATCGTGACCCATTTTTCTTAATTCGTCAAGAAAATTGTATTCCATAAAGGTTGAGATGTCATTGAGCTCGCAGGCTACGGTACACATGTACCATAGTTTGTCTTCATGCTTCGCCATGCTGATTTTCATGTGCTCTTCCAGCGGGGCTTGCAGGTGCGGGTTTTTAATGCCCGCGCTTTCCTGCTGCGCTTCACGCAGAATGCCCGCCAGCATCAGCACGAAGCGGCTGGGGGATACCGGATTGTTACGGTTGAAGCCGATATAGGCAAGTTTCGGTTCGGGCAGATAGGTCGTCGGCTGCGGCGTGGACATGATGCGCAGCGCGATGTTGTTGATGCGTACGAAATCGACCAGCTGCTGTCCGTGCGCGCTGTGGTTCAGAATATCAAGCGCGGTGGAAACCATGACCTCGTCGCTGGGCAGGGGCTGGCCGGGTTTAAGAAGGTCGTTCAGCTTCTGGGCTTCTGGTGTCATGACAGTCTGTCCTTAAATGCGCGCCGATATATATGCGTTACGCTGCGGCGCCTTATGCTTCCAGCCAGCCTTGACTGTAGGGGCTGTAGGGGAAATAGATACCGTTGAGCAGCAGGCTTTGGTCTTGAAACTCAATCTTGCCGTCGTTCTGCACAATGATGGTCGAAGAAATAAGGCCGCCGCCGTAGTAAAGCGTACCGGTCACGCGGAATGTATTCGCGGCCGCGTTTTGCGATACCTGCACGGGTTTGAAGCCGGAATAGACGCTCTCGCGCTGCTCTTTGGTAAGCGCGCTCAGGAACGGCAGTTTCTTCGGATCTTTGATAAGGAAGACGTCGCCTTCGCTACCCTGTACGTTGGTGAAGAAGAAGTCGAGATAGTTCACGACGTTCATCTCGTTCAGGCGCACGGGGTCTTTTTCGTTCGCGGTGTAAATCGGGTTCGCGGTACCGTCGAGCGTGATGAATTCGTTGCCGTCACTGAGATAGGTGAGGCTGAACGTCGGCATCGTCGCGTAGTTGATGAGACGGTAGAGTTTATACTTGTTGTAAAACGGCAAAGAGCGCCACGAAACTTCGGTCGCTTCTTTGGAGAATACGACGGCGTCGCGCGAACCACTCAGGCGGTTCAATACCTGATGCGCGTCGTCCCGATTCAATCTTGTCCAGAGTGGTTGCATGGTTCCCCTTTAACCGCGTTAAAGTATATCAATCTTGCGGGCAAAGAAATAGAGTTTCTTATATGATTTTGAAGTGAGTTCAGGAACTTGACCGTCCGCCTGTTCGTACGCCCTGCCGCTTTTTACGGAACGCTAGCTGCCGCCGTCGTCCACCGCCGCCAGCGCCGCGCGTATGACATCCATGCCAGCCGCGGGTTTATACGCTTCGCTGCTGAGGATTTGACGCCAGCGCCGTGCGCCGCCCATCCCCTGAAACAGGCCGAGGATGTGCCGGCTGATGTCCTTGAGCGGAGTTCCGTTCTGTAAATTCTTTTCCACATAGGGCATCAGGGCATCCACCACGCCGTGGCGGCTGCGCACATCGGTTGTACCGAAAACATCGCGTTCGACCTGCGCGAGGAAATAGGGATTCTGATACGCCTCGCGCCCGACCATCACGCCGTCCAGATGCTGAAGCGCATCATTGATTTGCGCCGTCGTCTTGATACCGCCGTTCAGGATGATTTCCAGCTGCGGAAAATCCTGTTTCAGGCGGTAGGCCGTTTCCCACTTCAGGGGCGGGATGGTGCGGTTTTCCGCCGGGCTCAGGCCGTTCAGCCATGCCTTGCGCGCGTGGATAATAAAGGTGCGGCAGCCTTTTTCTGCAATCGGGCCGACGAAATCCAGCAGGAATTGATAGCTGTCCTGCTCGTCAATCCCAATGCGGGTTTTGACGGTGACCGGAATATCCACGGCCTGTTTCATCGCATCAATACAATCGGCGACAAGCGCGGGGCTGGCCATCAGGCAGGC
>DQGU01000185.1 GCA_003524565.1 Rhodospirillaceae bacterium | reverse complement strand
CCACAGGAGTATAAACTTCCCAGAAGAAACGGTATTGTTAATTATATAATAGCCAAAGAAGATTTTTATTTTGTTTATCCGGACCGACCAGATGAGCGCGGATGCGGAATCCAACGGCATCCCCGGCCTCAGCCGCATGGCATGGTTCGCGCATTTCGCCGATTTTTCCAAGCCGGAAAATACGGCGGTGCTGGCGGCGCTGCGCGACAACGCGGCGGGTATCCATCAGCAATACGCGACGTCGTCGGGTTCTTTCTATATCAAAGTCTATGCAACGCATGACAGCGAATTGGACGGCAGCATCAAGGCGCTGCAAGACCTGCCGGCAGGCACCTATAGCGTGCGCAAGGATGGCGGCAAGTGGGAGTGGAAAGCACTTGGCGAAAACGCCAAGCTGTCGCCCATCGACCTCGCATCGGGCGCAATGACCGTCAAAATCAACGGCGGCAGCCTGAAGGCGGGCGACCAGCCGGCCGCAGGGGCGGAGCTGTTCCGTATCACCGGCATTGCCAGCGGCGACAACGCACCGTTTGTGATTGAAAACGGCGTTTCCTGCATCAACCCCGCCTGGCGCGGCCCGCTCAAGCAGCTTTATGCCGATTGCTTTGGTGCGGATTATGTGGAGAAAAACCCGCTTTACCGCGCAACCATGCAAAACGTCAACGACAATGCCGTTGTGCGTCCGCCGAAAAACCTGTCGTCGGGGGCGGCGCCGCGCTAATCCTGCGGGTGCTTTGCACAAATAAAAACCCCTTCCATCGCGGAAGGGGTTTTTGTTTGGCTCGCAAAGGCGGGGGTTAAAGTTTAACCAGCCATTCTTTCGGCACATAATGCAGGGTTTCGTCGCCAAGGCGGTAAATATGCGTGGGCGCGTGTTTGTACATCACGCCGTCTTCGGTGGCGATTTCCGGCATCTCTTCGCCCAAATCACGGCTGGGGTGCAGGGTGAACAGCGTGTCGCCCTTTTTGAAATTCGCGCCCATTTTGACGTCATAGCGTACAAAGCCCGCCGCACGCGTCAGGATTTTTTTGTGGTCGCGGAAATAATAACAATCGGCCGGCGCGGGCGGGGCGAGGTTTTTGTCAATCATATCCAGCCGCGCCAGAAGACGCAGGATACCGCCCAAGACCTCTTCGATTTTCGCGGCGTTATGTTCGTCATGGCTGCCGCATTCGATGCACAGATTGTCAATGCCCGCAGGGTCCATGGCGTAATCGAACGAGCCTGCCGTTTCCGGTGTCACGACATCGTCCATATAGTTATATTTAAACCCGACATCGCGCACCAGCGGCAGATAGGCTTCTTTGGTGAAAATCACATAAGGTTTGCTCGCGCGTGCCGTGTGCAGGTCAAGGCCGAGGTCGCATTGCTTGGCAAGGGTGAAAAGTTCGTGGGCAATGCGCTGGTGCAGCGTGCCCTCCGCCTTGCCGGGGAAATGCGAATTGCAATCCTTGCCATCGTAAAGGTCGAATTTGCCGAAGGTGTAGAAATAAGAGCGCTGGTCCCACGACGCCGGATTGGCGCAGGGAATAAAAACAACTTCGCCCGCCTTCAGGTTTTCTTGCAGGAATTTATAAAGACGATGCTGCACCCAATAGGTGATTTCCCCGCCGTGCATGCCGCTCTGGATATGCAGCCGTTTGCCCTTCGCCCCTGCGCTCAGCGTATAGGTGACGATGTCAATCGGATTGCCCGCGATGGTCTCGCCGATGGAGATACGGTTTTTAACGCTGTGCATAGGCTTTCCTCCGTGTTCTATGGCCGCGATTATCGGAATTTTCGGCCTGAAAAACAAGGTTGTTCTGCGTGTGCTTTCGTGGTGCTGGCGGTTATGGTAGCCTATTCGCAAGGAATAGTGGCGCAAGGAACAGAACAATGGGAAAAGCTTTCACTTTTGCGTTGCTGCTGACGGTCTTTACGGCGCAGGTATTGCCAGCCGTGGCCGAAGCGGCGGATAATCCGTACCTGCCGTGCATCGCGGCGGGGGATAATCTGCGTGCCCCTTTCGGTATCAGCTGCCTATCAGGTAATGAAAAAGGATATTTTGAAGTCGCGGCATCGCTTGTGAGCAGTTGCCGCCTTAAAAAAAACAGCGGTATTGACCGTTGGCGTAGCGGCTATTCCCGGCTGGGGCTCAAGCTTCCTTTGGCGCAATTTTCTGCGGGTGCGCCTGCTGGTTCGGATGTTTTTGTCGAAATTCTTCCGCGGGTCGGGGAAGGCAAAGAAACGCCGGCTTGTGGCAAGGCGCATGCAACCGCTCTTGTCGCAGAGATAAAAATGGCAGCCAGCACATTGAGCAAGCCGGTGCAGGCGGGAGTGGGGCAATGGAAGCTGCCTGACCTGCCGCGGCATTTACATTTTTACGCGCTGGGCAACAATGCGGCGGGGAAACCCGAAATCTTCCGCCCGAACCGCACAAAGGGAGCGGAAGGGAATTACGACCTTTACTACAAGGCGACGAACGGGAAGGAAGTGGACTATTTTGTGCGCTGCTTCAGTTGGAACAATGAATGCCATGGCGCGGCGGCAAACGGCGCGGGCGGCAGGTATAGGTATGACGTGAGCTTCTCACGCGCGCATGAGGCACGGGTGTTCGGGTTGATGGAAGAGCTCGTTCCTTATCTTGACAGCCTTTATGTGCAAAAAGACTGAGCGCTTTCCTCTGGAAATATCGGCGGTGCGGGGGTATTTTGATTAAAGGGGCAGGGTTATCTTTGTCCGTCGTTCAGGGTACTCATCTTGGCTTATAATTTCAAAAATGTCCGGATTCTTATCGTCGAAAGCTCGCCGGAGCTGTTCGAGCTTTTTCGCGGCGTGTTCAGGCTATTCACGGTGCCGGAGCGGAATATCGACAGCGCCTATAGCATGGACGAGGGGTTCGAGAAGTTTGCCAGCGGCAATCACGACCTTGTCATTATTGATTGGCTGCAAACGCCCGACAGGGGTATCGAGCTTACGCGTAAAATCCGCATGTCCGACCGCAGCCCTAACCCCTTCGTGCCCATCATCATGACGGCGGGCAGCGGGCATGAAAACCGCGTCACGCGCGCGCGCGATGCGGGGGTGTCGGAATATCTGGTGAAGCCTTTCACGGCCAAGACTTTAGCCAAAAAAATCGAACGTATTGTCGAAAACCCGCGCCAGTTTGTGGTGTCTGACAACTATGTCGGGCCTGACCGCCGCAGCGGGCGCGGCGGATACGAGGGACCGGAGCGCCGCCAGCAGACGGCCGAGCAGGCCGAAAGCCGCATGGGCGGCGTTGCTGCAAAAGAAGCCGAATAAAAAAGGAGAGGCCATGAGCTGGACGCCCTGCCCGGAAGCCGAAGCCGCAGCGACCGCGCCGGAGGCTGTCGAGATGGTGATTGTGCCGCGCAGCGGCGATATCGGCGGCTATGAAGTGCGCCGCGCGCTGCCCTTCAGAAACCGCCGGATGGTCGGGCCGTTCATTTTTTGGGACCAGATGGGGCCGGGCGAATTTCTGACGGGGCAGGGTCTGGACGTGCTGCCGCATCCGCATATCGGACTTTCGACCGTGACTTATTTGTTCAATGGCGCGATAGACCACCGCGACAGTCTGGGCACAGAAAAAACCATTCAACCGGGTGATGTCAATTTGATGACAGCAGGCGCGGGCATCGTGCATTCGGAGCGCACGGGGGCGGCGGCGCGCATGCAGCCTTCCCGCCTGTTCGGGATTCAAAGCTGGCTTGCGCTGCCCATGCCGCTTGAAGACACCGCGCCTGCCTTCGAACATCACGCGGCGGCGGATTTACCGCGCATAGAGGCGGAGGGTATCGACCTCCGTCTTATCATGGGCGGCGGCTTTGGCGCGGTATCGCCCGTGCGCACCGATTGGGAAACGCTTTACGCAGACGTCACACTGGCCGCAGGTGCGCAGCTGCCCCTGCCGCGGGATATGGAAGAGCGTGCGCTCTATGTCCTCTCCGGCGATATTGAAATCGGCGGGGTTGCCTATGCACCGCAGCAAATGCTGGTGCTGCGGCCGAAAGATGATGTCATGGTGCGCGCGCTGACACAGGTGCGTTTGATGGTTCTGGGCGGGGCGGCCATGGACGGGCCGCGCTTTATCGACTGGAACTTTGTGTCGTCGTCCAAAGAGCGGCTGGCCGCCGCGCGCGAAGACTGGCGCGCCCAGCGTTTCCCCAAGGTGCCGGGCGAAGGGGATGCTTTCGTACCCTTGCCAGCGCGCGGGTAATGACATAACCCCGTGCAGCGCGGTTTTTGGCTCTGGCGGCATCAGGGCGCACAGGGTAAAATAATGCCTTCGCCCGCTAAGGGTTCTATATCGCTGTATTGAAGACCGGAGACCACGTCATGACGGCCGCGCCCGAAACCCAGACGCATAACGACGATTCGATTAACGCGGAAAAAGTATCCCGCGCCTATATGCTGCTGGCGATTTTGCTGTTTACCGCCATCACGGGCGCGGGTTTTTTGCAGCATCATATCGGCAACAAGCAAACGGCGCTGATGCAGGTGGCCATGTTGTCCGAACAGCAGGTACGCCTGACGCAGTTGATGGGCATCATCGTGGCGCAAAACCAGGAAACGCCTGACCCGAAAAATATAGAGCGCCTGCGCGCCGCCGCCAATGCTGCGCTGGAGGCGGAGCCGCGCATGCTGCTTAACATGCACATCGCAACATGGTCGCCGATGCCGCAGCTGAACCTCGAAGCTTTGCAGCCGGTGCGCCAGCTGACCGACAAGGTTTTCAGCTATGCCGCCCATAGCGAAAACAACAACAAAGGTTTCGCGCGCGATTACGCGCAGGAAATCATGCAGCTGAGCCGCAGCAACGTCGCGGCTGCCTGGCATCAGGAATCAACCGCGTTTATCGATGCGCGTGTCAAAGAAACGCAAAAAGTGATTTATTTTTCCTATGCGCTTTATGCCGTGATGCTGGCGCTTCTGGCATGGCAGGCGGTGGGGCTGGTGATGCCGGCGCTGAACGTGATTTTGCGCCAGCGCGATTTCCTGAAAAATCTTGCCGCCGCCGACGCGCTGACGGGGCTTTATAACCGCGGCATGCTGTTCCGCGTCGCCAGCATGCTTATCAGCTCCGCCCGCCGCCACAAACAGGAACTGGCGGTGCTCAGCGTCGATGTCGATGGCTGCCAGAAAATCAATGACAAACACGGACGTGCGAGCGGCGACCTTGCTATCCGCGTGATTGCCGAAACGATTGCGGAACAGCTGCGCACCAGCGACGTTATTGGCCGTGTGGGTGGCAACGAATTCGCGCTGTTTTTGCCCTCGACCGACGAATACCGCGCGGGGGTGGTTGCCGAAAAAATCCGCACCGCGGTTGAATCCATCCCCTTCAGCATTGGCGACAGCAACATCGTGCTGACCATCAGCATCGGCGTGGCCGACATTCAGCCCCACCACAAAACGCCGGACGACATGCTGCGCGCGGCGGAATACGCCCTGCGCCTTGCCAAAAAAGCAGGCCGCAACCGCGCCATGACCTACAGCGCCGCCCATCTGGAAGCGGCAGAAGCCGTCGGCGGCGGCGCCACCGGCGGGGATGCCGTCGGCGAATAGGCGGCGATTTCAAATAAATCCACCGTTTTTTCGCACCGGCGCTATGATGGGGGCGGAGGAATCGGATTATGTTTTTTTATATTCTAC
>DQGU01000174.1 GCA_003524565.1 Rhodospirillaceae bacterium | reverse complement strand
AATTCTCCGCGTCTTTTTCCTGCACGTTCATGCTGAAAAAGCTGCTTTCGGGTGTGGCGTAGAGCTGTTCGTAAAGGCTGTAGAACCGCAAACTGCCGAACCCCTTGCGTGCGCGGATAAGGTCATAGCTATAGACATAGCTGCCGGTCGTGAACCCCTCGTCCAGATAAAGGCTGTCCTCGGTCGAACAGGTGGTGCGGTAATGGGTATAGGGGCTTTTTTCCGTGTGCCGCTGCGATGCCCAGCATTTAAATGCGGTATCAATGCGCCCGGGTACGCTGACACGGCCGAAGGGGGCGACGCTCCAGTCCCCATTCATCAGGCGGTTTTGCGCGGCGTTTTGCGCGGCGGTCAGCTGCGCTTCGACCAGTTTGGCGGCGTCGCGCGTGAAATTGAAATCGCTGTTTTGCGCAGCGTATTCTGCAGCCAGCGCTTTTAGCGGCTCGACCGGCACCAGAAAACCAATCTGGTTGCCCGCCGTCATGACGTTGATACCGGCAACGCGGCCATCATGACCCAGTACCGGCCCGCCGCTCATGCCCGGATTGACCGCGCCGGAGAAGTGAATTTTATCGATGAAACTGTCACGCGAGACGCCGTTATACGTCCCCTCCACAATCGTAAAGCCGATGTCATGCGGGTTGCCGAGCGAATAAAGCCGCACACCCTTGGGCAGGTCGGATTTGCCGAGCTCCACATATTCCGCATGCGGCGTGTCCAGCTGCAAAATCGCAAGGTCGTGGCGCACATCGGCAATCAGCAGTTTCAGCTTGCCCGTGCCGTAATGGTCGTGGACATATTCAAGACGGTTGGCATCGGGGCGCTGCAGCGCATCGGCGATGACGTGATAATTCGTCGCCACCTTGCCGTCCGCCGTGAACTGAAAGCCGGAGCCGATAGATGTTTTTTTCTCCGTCACCATGTCGATGACCTGAATTTGGTAAAGCGCGCCGCCGTATTTTTTGTAAATACGCTGCGCCTCGTCATCCGTGACATTGCGTGCGTGGGGGGCGGCGGCTTCGTCGGCGGGCGCTTCCGCCTGCAGCGCGGGGGTGGGCGGTGTGCCTGTTTGCGCCCATGCCGTGCCCATACCCAGCGCCAGCGCGGTGGCGGCGCAAATCAGGCTCAGGGATGTTTTGGCAGGCAAAAGAGGCATATACATAAAACCGAAGCGGGTAAAAACAGCGGGGGTGGCAACGGGCTTGGCGTGCCCGGCCAGAGGGCGGGAAACATGACGATGTTTATTTCGTCCTGCCTGTCCGGTGCCCATTGTCACCGAGGGTGCCTATGGCGCGCAAGACAAAAAATCATTTAATAACAATCTTCTGACAACATTTTGCGGCGGGATATTATAACTTAACGCCGTTAATTGTAATTTAATTACGTTTTTGGGCTTATTTTTAATTCAGCCTTACGATGCGGCATGGACTCGCTTTCCACATCATGCTAATTTTTTTCACCGTAAGCAATTTTGCATCACCAGCCGGTCTGCCCATAAGGGGCGGGCGGGCGGACACGGGACAGCGCCGAATTGAAAAACTTTTTTAACGCGATGGCCGGTTTTTTCAAAGCAGACCCCAACAAGGTCGACGAAAACGGATTCACCCGCCTGCAGCGGGCGGTCATGCGTGGCGATTTGGCCAAGGTCGTATCGCTGATTAAGTCGGGCGCCGACGTCAATTTCCGCGGGGCGATGATATACCCGCCGCTGCATCTTGCGCTGGATAAAGACCGCCACGGCATCGCGCTTGCGCTGGTGCAGGCGGGGGCGGATATCGACCTCAAGGACGCGCTCGGGCGCACGCCGCTGCACCACGCGGCGGTGCAAAGTCAGGACAATTTCGTGCAGATGCTTTTGAAGCTAGGCGCGAACCCCAATTTGAAAGACGAAGACGGCAAGACGCCGCTGCACATGCTGGGCACTGCACGCCCGACACTGATAGACCTTTTCGCCAGCCATGGCGCCGATCTGAATATCCGCGATGATGACGGCAAGACGCCGCTGCATCATTTCCTTGATAAGCCGCAGATGGTGGAACGCCTTTTGCGCAACAAGGCCGACCCCAACGTGCGCGACGATGCGGGCAAATCGCCCTTTATGTACATGATTGACGACGAGCGTCTGCAAAAATACCCGCAGGTTGTGCAGCAGATGCTCGGCGCTGCCGCCGATGTCTGCGCGGTGAACGACAAGGGTGAAAACCTTTTGCATCTGGCCGCGCGTCTCGACAAACACGATACTTTTGCGTCTGTCATAGACCGCGCCGATTTGACGCAAAAAGATAACAACGGCAACAACGTTTTGCATGTGCTGGCGCGCACGCAAAGCGTTTTCATGCTCGCCCGCGTGCTCGACCGCGCGCCGGAGCTGTTGCAGGAAAAAAACCACGCCGGTATCACGCCGCTCGCGGAGCTGTGCGAATGTGTGCATAGCCGCCACTGGGTGACGCAGGCAAACAGCCTTGAATCAGCCGCGCGCATCATGCTTATCCGCGGTGCCGACCCCGATGCGCAAGACCGTGCCGGCCGCACGCTGATGCACTTCGCCGCCGCCGCGGGCCGTGCCGAGCTTTTGGAATATCTGCTCGACCGCAAGGCGAACCCCGATATCCGCGATGGCAAGGGGCAGGCGCCTTTGCATCTGGCGATTGAAAAAAAGAATATGGACGTGCTCGACCTTTTGCTCGACCGCGGCGCGAACCCGGATTTGACCGACGAACGCGGCTGGACGGTGCTTGACCGCCTTGCTGAAAAAGGCGACCGCGATAGCCCCGTGGTGCAGCGTTTGATTGTCGCGGGCGGGCAGTATCAAAAACAGCTGCCGCTGAACCCCGAACTTATGCGCAGCGCCGCGAAACAAAAAGAAGACGCCGGCACGCTCGACAAGCCGCGCGGCAAGGTTTTGCGTCTGCCCGCTGCGCGCGATTTCGGCAAGGCGCAGCAAGATACCCGTACGCAGCAAGGCGGCGCGTTGAAGCCGCCCGCGGGCAACGAAAACACGCCCGATTCCGATACGGGCGCAAAGCCCAAAACGCCCAAACAGGGCGGCCCGAATCCTTGAGTTTTGCCGCGGGCGGAATCGCGGCTTGAAAATCTTCATGCGTGGTCTGATTTTGCCTGTGCGGCACAGCGCGCCGGAAGGGATTGAAATCATTTTTGTTTTTTGCGCACTGCGACAATTTAATTGACATAAGGTAAATTCAGGCGCATCTTCGACGCAGCTTTCACGGTGCTTTTTTCTCGACGCTTTGATGCAAAAGTGTTTTAAATCATGCACCTGAAACATCTGAACGGCGCCGTATTTCCGGTGCTGTGAACAGGACAGGTACCGGAAACAAACACCGGATACCGCTCAAGCGAATGGATGCTGCCATGACCTATGACCCTTACGAAGCGGCTGATGCCGCAGCGCTGCAAAACGACCATGACATGCTGCAAAGCAGCAGCGATGCGGCCGATGCGACGCAAAAGTTTTTTCACCTGAACGATATTATCTCCCTCACGACCGGCCTTTTGCTGGCGCAAGAAGGCTCGCCCGCGCTGCACCGCCTTGCCGCTTTCGTCATGGGCTCCGATGCGGATGCGGCACAAACGCGCGCGAACATCGAAACCGTCAAAGCCTGCCTTGAAGAACAGCTGCCGTTTCTGGCCGATGTCAGCCTTGGCGGCGTTTATCCGATTTATAAAATTGACCCGTCGCCGTCCAATCCGTATTTGCGTGTGTGGCTTGAAATGCAGGCGCTGCGCTTTGGCGAAGAACATGCCGTCATGACCTTTGCCGCATGGCAGGCGCGCAAAAATCAAAACAAGGCCGCGGCAGCCAATGCCAATGGCCGCGGCGCATCCCGTACTTCCCTTTGATATTTTCCGGCTTGTTGCCGGTTTTTTTATGCGCCGGATTCAGCGTGGCGCAATGCGCGAGCGCACGGATGCGGGTTTCATGACGCTAAGGCTGCGCGCGAGCGCAGCCGTTTTCTTTTGCAGTTCTTCTGCATACCGTTTTTCCGCACTCTCGAGCGCTGTCAGTGCGAAGCGGCCTGCGGTTTCGCAAATGTCGCGCGGGCTTTCGCCCTTGTGGTCGCTGGCATCCGCATCCGCGCCTGCCATGACCAAAGATTCAATCATGCCGAATTGCAGCGTATGGGCGGCGTAATGCAGGGCGGTCTTGCCGCTGTAATCCGTTTTATCCGTCTTCGCGCCGCGCGCCAGCAGCCCTTGCAGCATCGCTTCATGGCTGCTTACCGCAGCGTCCATCAGCGCGGTCAGCCCCTTTTCGTTGCGCGCATCGATATCCGCGCCGTGTGCGATAAGGCTATCCACAATATCAAATTCGCCGCGCCGCGCGGCAAAGGGCAGGGGCAGTGTGCCGCGGTGCGCCGCGTTTGCGTCGGCACCGCCCGCCAGCAGGCTTTGCAGCCAGCCGCGGTCGCCGTTTGAAATCGCCATGACGATGCCGCTTTCCTGCGGCGCGGGCGGGGTGGGTCTGCCGCGGCTTGCAAATTTGTGTCTCATCCAGCTCATCGTCTGCGTCCTTTCGCCCGCCAGACTAGCCGCTTGCGCGGCGGGTTGCAAGAATATGGCAATGCAGCAAAATCAAACCCCTGAATTTGTTTAATCTAGACGGTGTTAGTCCCCTTGCGCAGGGCGCAAAAAACGCTAGACTCGCCCCATACGACATCAATGCCAGAACAACGACAAGCAGGAGACACCGCGCGTGGTCAAAGCCGTTTTTTTCGACATGGACAATACGCTGATTGAAACCCAGCAAATCTATATTGATGCCGAAAACCGTTTCGCCGATTTTATGCTCGGCTGCGGCGTGCATGACAAACCGCAGGACATTATCGAGCGCCTGCGCGCCCGCCAGATAGAAATCTTCGACCGTTTCGGCTACGGCAAGGAATTGCTGCCGCAGGCCTACGAAGACGTTCTCAAGGAATATGTGCCGGATGCCGATGCGCATGAAACCAAGCGTGCGCGCAATCTGGCCTATGACGTTTACGCGACCGAGGCAAAAATCAAGCCGGGCGCCCCCGAAGCGCTGGCCAAAGCTGCCGCCAGCGGTTTTGACTTGTACCTGATTACTGTGGGCGACCCCGATGTGCAAAACGCGCGCGTGGCCGCGCTGCCGTTCCGCCATGCGTTCCGCGAAGTTTTTGTGGTCGAGGATAAAAACGTCGCCGTTTACGCCGCCGCCCTCGCCAAGGTCGGGCTCAAAGGCGAAGACGCCGTGATGGTCGGCGACAGCCTGAAGTCGGATATTATCCCTGCGCGCAAAAACGGTATGGAGGCCATCCATGTCGCCGCGCTCAACTGGCATGGCCGCGAAATGGCGGGGCAAACGCTGCCCGACGGTGCCAGCGCCGCGCAAAATATCACGGACGCGGTTGATGACATCGTCGCGCGTTTCGGCAAGCCGCCCGCGAATGATGCCAAAGCCCCCGCACCCGCGCACAAACACGGCCGCGGTTTCGGCCCGCGCTGAGCGGTTTTAACGCTATTGCTGATTTAAACCGGCAGGGCTTCGCTGCCGGATGGAGGCTGCGCCGCGCGCATGGTGCGTTGGCGTTCTTCCGCGTCTTCCAGCATGCAGACAATCAATTTGTGTCCGGCGTGTTCCGCTACTTCGCGCGGGGTGTGTCCGGCGCGGTTGCGCACGAATACGTCTGCGCCTGATTGCACCATGGCGCGCACCACGTTTTCCTGCCCTTCGCGCGCGGCCCATGTCAGCATGGTATCGCCATGCGGGTCGGGCGATGCGGCGGGCGTGCGCCGGTATTGCAGGCGCGAGCCCGTATCGGCCGACGGAATACGCGCCAGCAAATCTTTC
>DQGU01000239.1:854-11158 GCA_003524565.1 Rhodospirillaceae bacterium | reverse complement strand
GGCCTGTGTGGCCTTGCCCAGCAAAACATCGTCTTCGACCAGCAATACGCGCATCGGTGATTGGCCTTAAAAAGAGGGGCTCGCCAAGCGAGCCCCTGAATTATAGAGGAAAAACATATCCGGCTCTATCAGTTATAGCTTTTTTTAGGCGCTGCCGTTTTTATCTTTTCGCGCGCAACGCCAAGGGCGGCGCGGATTTCCTGACGGCGCCCCTCGTCGGCGAGGGTGCGTCCTGCACGGTCGGGCGCTGCAAGCGCCTTTTCCAAGACCGGCACGGCCTCCGTATAGCGGCTTTGGTTCATTAAATAATCGCCATAGAAATAGTTAGGGTCGATACCATCCGGATTGACGGTCAACGCCGCTTTCAAATATTTCTCGGCTTTTTCCTTATCCCCGAAAGCAACCGGCCAGCCCGGCACTTGATAATAAAGAGAGCCGAGAGAAGTATAGGCGGAGCCCTCCAGCGCCTCGGGGTTGGTTTCGATTGCCTGTTCCAGCAGCGATTTGGCTTTTTTTACCTTCGGCAGGGCAGACAGACCTTTGATAAAACCTGCCTCGGTCGAAAGGATGATGGCCTCCCAAATCTTGGCTTCCGCCCGCGCAGGCGCAGCCGCCACCAATGCGGCGGCTTCTTTTTCAAGCGCGCCCATGGCCGCTATTTTTTTATCCTTATCGGTCGATTTGTATTTGATTTCCGCCCAGCGCGCCTGCAAATCGCTGATTTTAAGCATCACGGCATCCGGCGCAGCTTCCTGCACAATTTGTAGCGGCGCGACAGGCGGCGTTTGAACCTGCGCATAGGCAGGCACAGCGATGGAAAGGCAGAGCAAACCTGCGGCAATTTGGGTTTTCATGGCTTTAAAATTCTCCGTGTGGTGTGTTGATTGTGATTGGGGCGCGGCGGCTTGCGCCAGAATTTTTTCGCCCACCTGCCTGTTGGCAGAAAGGCCGCGGTCAACCAAAGATGGAAAGATGGCGTGCATCACGGCAAAAAACCGCTCCGGCCAGCCGATGCGCACATCGCTGCTGTCATTTTCTATGGCGCGCAGAATAATCGCCGCGACTTTTTCCGCGCTGTCGTAGCGCACACCTGTTTGCTCGTTCAGCAAGGCTTTCAGCCCTTTGTTGGCAGCCGTTTTGACAGCGCGCGGTGTAATATGCGCAACCGTCACGCCCGTGCCCTCGACTTCGCGGCGCAGCGCGTCGGAAAAGGCCTTCAGCCCCGCTTTGGCCGCGACATAGCCCGTCAGATGCGGCAGCGGTATCAAACCCGTCATGGAGCCTATATTGACTATCTTGCCGCTGCCGCGCCGTTTCATGGCCGGCAGAACGGCCTGCGACAGCTGCATCGGCACCACAAGATTCAGATGCACAAGAGCGGCGGCATCCTGGTCTTCGCAATGCGCAAAAACGTTATAGCCGGCAAGGTTGACGAGAACATCCGGCGGCTCCGCAGAAAGCTGCGTGCGCAGCCCCGAGATGTCACCCGCAAGGTCGCCATGGGTTTTGCGGCTATGAACCTCAACCTCCGCCCCCGCCGCGCGCAAGAGCGGCACCAGCACGGCACCAATGCCCCCCGTGCCGCCCGTCACGAAAACCTTTTTGCCCTTAAGCTGCATTTTTAAGTCCCCGCTTGTGCGGCACAGCGCCCAGTAGCCCTGCGAAAAGACGGAAGGTGTTTTGCGCAACTTCGATAATTGCCGCCTGATCTTCCGCGTCGCTTATCTTGTTCACGAGGGTTTCAAAAAACTTCAAATGCTCGATATCCAGCGCGCCGTGTGAATACAGATAGGTGAACGCGCTCTTGGGTAGTTGAAGCCCCGCCATAATGGCGTCCGCGCCCGTGCTGGCGATTTGTGTCGAAGTGCTTTCGAGCATGAAAACCATTCCCAAAAACCCGACAGGGTTTTTACGCGCGATATAATCGTAGTTATAGGCAACCAGCACCTGCGTTTCGAGGTTCGGGCTGGCTGCGCGCGCGGCTTCCTTGTCACCGCCGGCTGCGGCGATGTCGTTCAGAATCCATTCTTCATGGCCTTTTTCTTCTTCGATATACTCGGCGATAGCGTCATGGAGCCATTTTTTCTCCTCCGGCAGACGCGCGCCCATAGCCATCAGGAAACGCACCGTATGTTTGACGTGGTGGTAGGCTTCCGTCAGATAGGCGATATAGGTTTCGCGGCTGATATCGCCGCGCAGCCCGTCTGCCAGCTGCGGCACCTGATAAAGCGCCGCACGGGCGGGGGCGGTTTCTTTTTGCAGTCTTTCATAGAACGTCATGTTTTTTCTCCTTGGCAAAAATGTTGAAGAACCCTGTCTCTGCGGATACGGCCGTTGCCGGTCATAAATCCGTCTTCGGCGCGCAGGCGCGGAATTTCACGCAAGTCCGTAACCTGTGCGTATTCAGCCAAGTTCTTGTTGGCGGCCGCAACGGCGGCTTTCAAATCGGCGCCTTCGGCCGCGGGCACCAGAAGCGCTTTCAAACTGGCCGCCCCTTCGCCGTACACGACGGCCTGTCCGATTTGCGGTTGCGCCAGAAGCTCGCTTTCCACCCATTCGGGGGAGATATTGCGGCCAAAGCCCGTGATAATCAGATTTTTGCGCCGCCCCTGCAGCGTGACAAAGCCGTCTGCGTCAATCGCACCTAAATCACCCGTGGAAAAAGCCGCACCGCCCTGCGGCGCCTCGCCGAGATAACCGAGGAAACAAGGGTTATCGACCACAATTTCATCGCCGCTGACACGGGCGCGGACATGCGGCAACAAACGCCCCGCGCTGCCCGCACGGTGCTGCGCCGGCGTGTTCATCGCAACGACGGAGCCGCATTCGCTGAGCCCATAACCTTCATAAACAGGCAAACCCAAAAGCCGTGCCTGCACCAAAAGCTCCGGCGCGACTTTCGCGCCGCCCACTGCGGCAAAGGACAGCGCTTGCGGCATCAGGGCAAACTTTTGCACGGCTGCCATCAAACCGCGCAGCAGCTCCGGCACCAAAATGACCGACGTCGCGCCCGCCTCCACCATACCGCGCAGCAGCGCGCCAAAATCCGGCCGGAAGGGGTTTTGAAAACCTATCGCCCCGAGCGGCGGCACAAAAACCGATGCGCCCGTCATCAGCGCCGTATAAACACCCGCGACGTTTTCAAGCAGCACGCCCAGCGGCAAAGCGCAAATATGCCGGCCGGCATAGGCCGAACCCAAAAATTCGCCAATGCCTTCAGCCACGGCCTCAAGCCCGCTTTGCGGCAGGCAAACACCCTTCGGCGCACCGGTCGAGCCGGATGTATAGGTGATTTTAGATGTCCCCGCAGGCAAGGGCGGCAGCACCTGCACAGCCGTCGGCACCAGCGCACCCGCAAGCGCAATATGCGTCACACCCGAAGACGCCAGCACAGACGCGCGCTGCGCATCCGTAAAGAAAACGGGCAGCGGCACCACCGGAATATCCATGGACAGCGCGGCAATATCGGCAACAATCCATTCTATACTATTATCACCGGCAATCGCCAACCGCTGGCAATCGGCAGATTTCAGCTTTACCGCCATACGCGCGGCTTCGTTCAGCAGCTCGCCGTATGTCAACGTGCGTGCACCATCGGAAAGCGCCGTTTTTTGCGGCGTCCTGCGGGCATGCTCTTCTATTGCCTTTATCAACCGCATGAAAAGAAACCTTTGAAAGATTTTTTATGCACGCGCGGGAAAAGCGTCACGCCGTTTTCTTGATACGTCGCACCCAAAAGCCTGTTGAGCTGGCACATGCTGGATTCGAGCGAGCCCGCAAGTACGCGCGGCTGCGTATCGTAATAGGTGCCCCAGCTTTTTTGTTCGCTATCAAGAAGACTGCGCTGCGCATCGCAAAGAACACTGGGCTGAAGCCCCATCATTTCAAAGCGGCGGTGCAACTGGTCGGTACCCGTGACGGCGGCATAGCGTGCGCCATGCGCCAGCAGGTAGCAGGCAATCGCCGCGAACAGAAAAACAGACGCCCCCTTGCCGCTTGAGGCCAGATTGCCGATTTCCGCAATTTCATCGCGCGGGATATCCACGCGCAGGCTGCGCCCCATGACCGTTTCTATCGGCGCGCGGGTATATTGTTCCAGAAACAACGGCTCTTCGCGCGCCATGCGAAAACCGGCAGCGGCGAGCACCTCGCCCTCCGCATTGCGCACGCTCATCAACGTCGGGTAGCGCACGGCAATATCCGCGCCATAGCTTTTGTGGTAAATGCCGCGGATAAAATCCTCGACCCGCGCCCGCTCCGGCGCGAAGCGGGCGGAAATATCGATAACCGACGGCTGCAAGGGCGTAAACCGCCGCATCGCCCGCCCATCCAGCAAAAGCCGGGCATGACTATCGCAGACGGGGCTGAATTCGATGGCATACATGGCAGCAGCTCCTCGGGCGGACGACAGCGGATGATTCCGCATCTATGTCGATTATCACCCGCGAAGCTGAAGCCAAGCTGAAGACGGCCTGATGGTTGAAAAACATCAAAAAACCCGCACGAAGACGGGTCAGAAAGTAGAAAGTAAATGGTGAAGGAGCCCGTCTATCGCCAAAACGCCCTATGTATAATCCCCTGTATAGGGGCTAAAGCATCCCTTTGTTAAGGGGGAAAAGAATCGCCGGGTTGTATGCTTCTGTTAAGCGGAGGTTGCGGGAAGGCTTTGTATGGTAATTTTAAAGCGCGCGCCGGAATTATAGGGGATTGCAGCGATACCCCCCCCGTGCGCCGTCAAAAGAGATTGGCTGATGACCAGCCCCAGGCCTGTGCCGCCGCTGTCGCGGCGCGTGGTAAAGAAGGGAGTGAACAGCTTGGGCATGTTCCCGGCCGAGATACCCGCCCCGTCATCGACAAAGTCCAGCTCGATCATATTGCCGACGGCAGATAACGAGATGTGTACGCCTGTAGCGCCATGCTGAAAACTGTTATCAATCAGATTAATCATGATGGATTCTAATATATCGGCGCCGATGTTTGAAAAGACTCGCTCTACATGAATTGTCGTCGTGACCCTCGGCGTGTATTTTTTATTTACGGCATTCAAAACCTCCAAGACATCGGTAGTTTCATGACCGGCCTGCATGACGTCGGCCTTTGCCAGCTCAAGCAATCGGGTGACCAGCTTCTTCAGGCGCTCTGAATCTTTTAAAATATTCCCCATAAAGCGCAGGCGTTGTTCTTGGTTCATATCGTCGGGGTGGTCAATCATCAGTTCAATGGCGCCCTGAATGGCTGTAAGCGGCGTTTTAAACTCATGCGCCAGATGCATGGCAAAGCTCCGGATATACGCCGCGCGCGCCTCGATCGTCAGTGACATTTTTTCAAAGCTTTGGACAAGAACAGCGAGTTCTGCAATAGGCGGCTCGGGCAGTTTTTCTTTACTTTTATCGCCGGACGCTAGTTGTAGCGCATGTAGATTAAGCGCCCGCAACGGCCTTCCAATTGTATAGCTGAGCAGCCACGCGATGACGCCTGTCACGACAAGAATAAATATGCCCGCAAGAAGAACACTCTCTTTTTCCTCGTATAGCGCCTTCAGGATATTGCGCGGAGACCTTGAAAGATATGTGACGCCGATAACGCTATTATTTTGTACGATTGGAAAAGCGACAAACACGCGTACATTCGCGCCCCTGCTCATTGACGCGACCGGTGGGCGGGGCTCATCGGATATACGCTGGCGCAGAACGCTTGTGTACTTGCCTGTCAGGGCACGCGCGACTTCTTCGGGCTGCGCCAGGGATAACCCCATGTCTCCCGTGCCGGCCACAACTGTTCCCTGCGGGTTTAATACGCGCAGGCTGGACAGCGTGCTCAGCTTGGCTTCTTCTAAAATGGGCGTTAGGCGCTTTCCAACCGATTGCTCTGTAGGCGTAAGAGGGGCGGAAGGGACGGTGCCATCGGGGCGCGGCGGTAAAATGTCAGAGGCGCGTAGGCCTAGACGCGGTGGAAACGGCTTGTATTTTGCGTCCGTTTGTTCGGTTTGCTGCGCTATAGGGGCGCCGTAGTTTTTTGAAGTGTTGCTTTCTTTTGCGAAGGCGTCTTTATAAAAAGACGAAATCAAAATTGCCTGCGCGATTAATTCGGCTTCGGTCTGACGAACAAGTTCGTTTTCGTAGATACGGAAGAAATACCCGCCGCTTAGCGGGAGCAGAAGGACAAAAATCAGGATAGCGGCAAATACCGTATGCAGCCTAAAGGTGAAAGATTTTTTTGTAACTACTGACATGAACCCAGCTTATACCCGATGCCATGGTTGGTGGAGATGACATCATGGATGTTTTTTTCTGCGAACTTGCTGCGAATTCTGCGGATATGGCTATCAATTGTACGGTCGCTGACCGTGATATTAACACCATAAACCTGATCCATCAGCTCATCGCGAGTGTAGACTTTGTTGGGGTATTTGAACAGCGCGAGCAGTAGCATAAATTCGGTCGCCGTAAGGGGGATCTGATGCGCGCCAACCGCTGCCGTATAGCTGGCATTGTCTATTTTCACCGCCCCATGGGACATTTTTGTTTCTGCAGAAGGGGGGAATTGCGCCGCAGATCTTTTAAGAATGGCATTGATACGCGCAACAAGTTCGCGGGGGCTGAAGGGCTTTGTCATGTAATCATCGCCGCCTATTTCCAGACCGACGATCTTGTCAATCTCCTCGTCCCGCGATGATAAGAAAAGAATAGGCGTCTCGCTTTTCTTACGAAGCGATTTGCAGGCTTCCAGCCCGTCCATCTCGGGCATCGAAATATCTAGCACAATCAAATCCGGATTGTGATCTGCGGCAGATTGCAGCGCTTCGAGCCCATTCGCAGCCTGAATGGCTTGCATACCCGCTTTCTCAAGAGTAAAGACGATCACCTCACGAATGTGAGAGTCATCGTCTACAACAAGAATTTTCCGGGTCATTTTGCGCGCCTTTTTTATCATATTATTTGTATCGGGAGTTTGGGTCAACACTTGGCGGGATGGCTTCAGCGATAGGTGTAGCATCGGATGAGACAATTTCTTCCAGCAACAACTGTTTACGCCATGTCCACGCGCGCCAATTTTCTGCTAGATCTGCACGGAGATTTGCTTGCAGCTCGGAAAGCACAGGCTGGGGAGTGGCCATTTTACTTTGGTACCGCGCGAGCGCAGGAATGGCTTCGGGCCCTAGTTCCCGCATGTATTGCAGGTCGAGGTAAGTGCCTGTGCTGCCTTCCGCTACCTCTCGCGCGTGAGCGACGTTAAAATCTGCAATCATGCGGTTAAAGTTAACAAAGCAGCAGATGTAAAGGGTAGTGAATAGCAAGAGCGTATTCGCATTCAACAACCATGTATTGCTTTTGCGCAAATAAATGCGCAAAACCATCAAAAAGATACCTGCCGCAATAAGCCCCATCCATATAAGACCGGCTGTGCGCAGCTGGGTCAGGGAATAGAATTCAATGTAGTTTACGGTGCGACTCATGGCCGAGATCACCAGAAAAATATTTTGCACTATCCACAGATACACGCCCACTCTCGCCGCCGGGCTTTGATACTTAGCGCTACCGTCACCAAAGGTAATAAGGACATATATAGCAGCGATGATTGTCGTGAAAATCAGCGGATAGGCACCGGCGTGAACATATTTAGCATAGGTCATCCCAGCGGGGAGCGCGGCACCTGTCCACAAAAACGCAACATCCATCGCGTTCTGAATGGCAAACAGTATGTTGAAGACAACAAGAGAGGCAATGATTGCATTCTTATTCAGCCATAAATCGAAATCGATTTTTCGTGTAAACTGAACGCTGCTTTTCTCAGTAGAAAGCTTAAATCTCGGGCGCAGAAGCGCCCATACAGAAAAGCCTGTTAATACCCAAAATATCCATCTACCGGGAGAGCCTATAAAAGTAAGATCTACTTTTTTAAGCATGCTGGCCAGTATGGGGTTCGCCTGCGTAAAAAGATAAATAAACGTCAGCGCCATCAGTAGCGGTAATACGGCATATCGTGCAATATTATTCAGCTTGATTCCGCGCGCCTTTGACAGTTTTTGAATGCAGGATTTATCCAAAAACCACTGCGTAAACAGGCGCGAAGAAAAACTGCCGACATCGTAACTCCACAGCTTGGCATCAAGCAATTGCTGACGCTTGCTCAAAATCAAAAGCGTTATAATGGCCAAGATATACATGACGGCCGTGAGCAGATCCGGGCTATATATCAATCGGCCAAGTAGGCTTGCGGCGATGAATGCCGTTACTTTTGATGCGCGTGATTGTAAAATATTTTTCTGCGTCAGAAGCAGGAGCGCTGCGACAAGGCCACCATAAAGCCCCAACGCCCACCCGATAGGCTGACCGTATAGCAGCCAGTCTCCCGCCGTGACCATGAATAGGCATAGAAAAAGCTTCGTCCCAAACTTTTGAAAGATATTCCGAATAGCCAAGTCGCCCCCCCGTTGAGAAGAATCTTTTCACCCATAAACCGGCGCGTTTTAAATAAGCGTTGCATCATTTAGTCCTCACACCTTCACGGTACAAAAACGCTGTGCAGGCTTGATGATGGAATTAAGGCTTAATTGTGCAAATTCGGTGCAGGGGAGGGGCAGAAAGGCGCAAATAAACGCTCTTTCCTACGGCAGGATGATTTGTGTCTGTGGGCTTTTGTGGGGACCGAGAACATCTATGATAGGGAAAGTGGCGGAGACGGAGGGATTCGAACCCTCGATACATCTTTACAAACGTATAACGGTTTAGCAAACCGCCGCCTTCAGCCACTCGGCCACGTCTCCGCATGAAGGCTTTGTTCCGGATGCGCGAGGCGGGCGCGCGGTGCGTCTGGCCGTTGCATCGGATGCAGGGCATCATATATAGCATGGCGCGAAAAGGGAAGTCTCTTGTCATCTGCGCGCGTGGAAAATCACGCATTTAAAATCAATTACTTAGCGCCATCCACGGCGGGGGCGCCGGCCGCCGCCGCGCAGGCGGCCGCCACATTTGCACGGATATTGGCCTGATTCAGGCTGCCGAAGACCATGGATGTAACCCCGGGCGTGTCGAGGACGAAGCGGATATTATCCGCCACCAGCTCCGCCGCGCCCGCGCTGCCTTGCGCATAGTTGCCGATATGGCCGGAGGCGAGGCCTTTTTTGACCAGCACCGCCTTGCCCAGTTTTTGCGCTTCGGGCAGCACACCGACTTCGTCCAGATAGCCGACGTTATAGGCCAGCATCACGCAATCGCTGAGCTGCACGGCAAGGCTGCCGCCTTCGGTGCTATAGGTCGAAACGCCGAAGCTGAGTATCTTGCCCGCGTCTTTCATCCGCGCGAGGGTTTCCAGCACGGGCGTCTCCTGTATGACCTTCACATCGTCGCGGTTTGCATGTACCAGCACGCAATCCAGATAATCCGTGCGCAGGCGTTTAAGGCTGCGCTCGACGCTTATGCGCGTATGCTCCGCCGTAAAAATATATTCGGATGCCGCAGTATCCGGATGAAATTCTTCACCTGTTTTGGAGACGAGAAAGAACCTCTCCCGCCGCGCGCCCATCAGCGCGCCAAGGCGCTCTTCCGACGTGCCGTAAGCGGGGGCTGTATCCAGAAGATTAATACCAAGGTCGAGGGAAAGGTCGAGGATGTCAGACACCTCGTTATCCGTCGGCAGCGCAAAACCATCCCCGCCCGGGTATTTAACGCCGCGGTTGCGTCCGAATTTGACTGTGCCAAGACCAAGCACGCTGACGTTTTTTCCCGTACCCGCGAAAGGACGTTGCGGCAACATCATGTCTGAAAATCCTTTGCTGCCTTGCATATCATGCCCCGCGCAGTTTGCGCCACGCGGCGTCTTCCCATGGATAGCGCCCCACTTCGGCGGGCGCGAATTTATCTGCGGGCGGCTCTGTTTTATATTCGGGCATGATTTTGCGTTCACGCAATTTATCCATCATGCGGTCCGCAAGCGCGGGCGCAAATGTTAATTTAGTCGGCCATGCCACCATAACCCGCCCGCGCTGCTGCACGAAAGGCCCCGGCGGCAAATGCCCCTCTTCGTCGTAAGGCTCCGCGCGGTCGCCTGCCCATGTCGCCCATTGTTTGTCCGACCAGTCGATATGCGGAAAGACGGATTCGAGTTCCTTGCGCGCGAATTGCAGGGTTTCATCCTCGTTCATCTTCGCACCTTCTTCGGCGATGTTGCCGCCCAAATACCAGACATAGCCGTCGCGCCCGTTGGGATGCGCGGTCACGGTCATGCGCGGCTTGGGCTTGCCGACGATGCCATGGCCATAGAGAGGCTCCGGCAGCGGGCGCACCATGACTTGTCGCAGCGGG
>DQGU01000239.1:0-552 GCA_003524565.1 Rhodospirillaceae bacterium | reverse complement strand
CATTTGCGCCTGCATGACAACGCCATCCACCGCGGCCTGCCCGTCCGGCAATATCTCGCTCACGTCCCCTTTGAACAGGCGGCCTTTGAGCGGCGCGGCCAAGGCCTGCACCAGCGTGCGTGTATCCAGCACTTTTTCAGGCATGCTATAGACGGAGCCTTTAAATTTTTTTCCGGGCGCCTTAAGCGCATCCGGAATTTCGGGCTGTTTCAGTTTTGTCGTCGCGGCATTCACCAGCTGCGCCGCGCCAAAAACCGCGACGTCGGACAAAAGCGAGCCGGCAGGCCACATAATCTGGCTCTCGCTTAAAAATTTTACCGAGGTCAGGTCAATCTCGCCATAACCGCCGAGGCAGGCTTCCCAGCGCTCCGGCATACGCGCGATGGACGACGCATGCTGCGTGACCGCGCCTTCGAGCGTGTATTTCTGCCCGCCATGTATCATGCCCTGCGACGCCAGCGTTTGCCGCCCGCCGAGCGTGTCTTTTTCAAACAGAATGACGTTATAGCCCGCACGCAAAAGCGTATTGGCCAGCCACAGCCCCGCAATGCC
>DQGU01000242.1:513-9194 GCA_003524565.1 Rhodospirillaceae bacterium | reverse complement strand
CCTGATATCCGGCGCCGAACTTGTTCAAATGCTCTTTATTCACGCCCGCGCGCAGACCGGCGGATTGTTTGATGGGCTGGATGATACGGTCGGCATCCGCCCCCGTCCACGGGCGGTACAAAACCAGATGCGGCACATGGATTTCCTGACGGTGATAGGAAATATGCCCCGCTTCGTCTTTTTTCATTTGCCAGACGGGCAGCGTCATTTCGCGCGGCTTGTTGGTGACGGCGGCGCAGGTTTCCCAAAAACGCGCGCGGGCGTCTGCCTTGGGCAGGCCGGTCACGGCGGGCACATCGCCGAAGGCCTCCCAGAACATGTGGCGCAGCGGTTGATGCACTTCGTAGGCCTTTTCCCAATAGCGCACGTTTTTCACGGCGTTGAACACGGTGCTGAGGGTATTGAAAAGAATATCGCCCTTGCTGATGGGCGCGGCCGCGCCTGCTTGCGCCCCTGATTGCGATTGCGCCGCGCTCGCCGATTGTTCGCGCATGTGGGATGTTTTTTTCTGGCGCATGTCTTTGGACGCGCCGTTCCATTCGTTGTCGGCATCGACCAGCAGCTGCACCGCAACTTCCTGCCCGTCATCGTCGAGCACGCGGATGATGCCCGTGTTCCCCTCGCTGCACACATCGCCCGTGCCTTGGTTGGTGGCGGAAAGAATATCGTAAAGGCTGCCCGCCAGCGCGGGTTTTTGCTTGGCGTCGTAATACTGGTTTGAAAGCTCGATGCCCGGATAAATCGCCACCGTCAGCGGCAATTCGCGCCCGCCGTGCTTGATTTTGTTATCGCCGTCTTCGAACCAGCCGAGCGGCTGGAGGATGCCCGGATTGATAAGGTCTTCGATATCCTGCGGGCCGATGCGCACAACCACGCCGTGGCTGTTGAGGAACAAAAGGTCGTGGTGCGTGCCGCGGAAAATCTCCCCGCCCTTGGGCGCGGGCAGGCCGAGCTGTTCCAGCATCGCATGCACGCGCGTGGCATAGGGCTCGTCGTTCATGTAATCGACGGTGCGGTAATCCTTGCGGATTTCCTTTCCGGTTTTGTGGTCGGTATAGCACCAGCCGTATTCGAATTTTTCCTGCGGCGCGTCCGGCGTGCCTGCGGCGTTTTGCGGCGCGATTTTAATTTCGGCATCTTTGGGCAGGCTGCGCAGGCTGAGCGTGGCCTGCAGCACGCGGCGCACTTCGCTCGGCACGCCCGCTTCCGCGCCAAATCCGGCTTCGCCGAAAATATCGTCTTCGGACAGCGTCTGCAGCGGGGCAGTATCAGCCTTGGGCTTATCAACATAGGCGCGCGCCATGCGCATCATCGCGCTGTCGGCCGCGGGCGTTTTTTCCGGCTTTTCGGTTTTCGGGTCGTCGGTTGCCATAAGCGCATTCTAGCCTGAAATGATTAAACGAGCTTTAAACCTGCGCAAACCCGCCCGCAGCAGCGCGGAGGCGTAAATTAAACCAATGAAATCTTTTGGTTTTATATGGCTTGCCGAATCCGCGAGGCTTATGCTAAACAATGCATCCGATCAACCCCGATCGCGTATGGACACATAGCTCAGCGGTAGAGCACTATCTTGACATGGTAGGGGTCACAGGTTCAATCCCTGTTGTGTCCACCATTTTCTTATTGCTCCCGTTTCATAGCTAAACGTTTACGGCTGTGCAGGCATCGCGGCTATCCAGCCATCATAGATTGTTTTAATCTTTGTGGGAACCGCCGCCACGTTCAATAAACCCACAAGAGACGCGAAGCGCCCTCTGCAGGAGGGATAATGAGCAATTCTCTGTGCTGCAATAGTCTGAGTTTTCGGCAATTCAAGCATAAGTTCCATATTTTTGGGCGTGAAGTCACGGATCATAGCTTCATAGTGCTGAACCGCAGCCCATGATATGCCATACGGATTCCCTATAGCGCAGGCGACCACAGCATGAACAAACTTAGTTCGAACGCTATCGGGGATAGAAGATGCGGCGACGATCTCCCTTAATCTTTCGGCAAACGGCGGTTCATTGTAAAAATTGTTTATTCCCTGGTGAACAGACATCAATCTGTCACAGGCTGTAGATATAATCGCGTGGCGTTCAACTTCTGACAAAAGGTCAAGCAAACCAAAACGGGTAAAAAACTCCCGTGAAGCCGCGGCTTTAGCCGCTTCGCCTTTTCCTACATATTCTTGATGCTGGTCCAAAACCTTCGCGGGTACGCCATCTATTTCAATAGACACAGGAAAAAGAGCCGCGCAGTTGTTGCGCGCAGACTGGCCAAGAGTGTCATCACAGTACATACCATGAAGAGAGGTAGAAATCAGCTCACGCTGCGCTGCGTGAGTTCGTCTAATCGCTTCCGACCAATGAGTGGACTGATCTGGATTGAAATCTCCACCACGAATAGCATTAACAAGCTCCTTAAAATTAACCCCCGCAGGAACGTTGATAGTACTCAGAGCTTCACGCGCACACCGACTAATGAAATTGATAACTTCATCTTCATCAAGCACACCAACCGCTGGGTGTGCTGCTGAAAAATTATTTCTGATATCGCGGCACTGATCTAACTTAAAAAATCCATCCTCTGTGATAAGGTTGAGCTCAAGACAAAGCTTGAGTAGCTCACCATCCATCATCTCTGAAAGCCTTTTCTCATCCAATGACTTTGACGTCAACTGAGCAACGATTGGCAGGCCGAAGCGTATAACCTTTTGCCTCAGCTCTACTATTGTGGAGTTCCAAGCATAATTAATAGCACTATCAAACAACCCAGCGGAGACAGCCACACATAGCCGGATCATTCTCTCATCGCGCATTTCAGGGGGGATCATCCCCAAAAGGCGCGGAAGATTCACCCAAGCATGGTCTATTTGGCTTTTTGAGGGTAGTACGCTTCGTGGAACACCCAAAGCAGCTGTAATCTGATTTAATAAATCATCCGTGGAGTTTGTTATTACTGGCAGTGGTGGCATAACATTCGCAATATCATTTGTCATATTTTTTAACCTATCTAGAATAATATTACACGAGCTATATTTTTTATCTCGAACAGCCTAATTTGGCATGTGATACGGATAGTGTTATACTAATTCGCGCTGGCAAACCATGACAAGGCCTCATCTAAACAGCCCGCTGCAGGTTCCCCTCATCACACAAAAACCTGCCGCCCAATCTCGATGACGCGGCTGGCGGGGAGGCGGTAGTAGTCGGAGGGCTCCGTCGCGTGGCGGTGCATGAAGACGTAGATGAAATCCTGCCATGCGGGCAGGCCATAGCGCGGGTCGGGGCGCAGGGCGCGGCGGCTGAGGAACAGCGACGTGTCTTCCCAGTCGAAATGGATGTCTTTGTCCTGACGGCGGCTGAGGCGCAGCAGTTCATGCTGCAAATCGATTTCATCCTTGAACCCGTAGCGGATAATAAGCAGCGTGAATTCGCTGTTCAGCACTTCGATATGGTCGCGCGATTCAGGCTCCACATACGGCACGCCTTCGATTTGCACGGACAGCAGCACGTTTTTACGGTGCAGCACTTTGTTATGGTTGAGGTTTTGCACCAGCGATGCGGGCGTGACCTCGGCATTCGAGGTCATGAAAAACGCCGTGCCGTCCACCCGCGCCACGTCCGGCCAGCGGGTTTTGTATTCGCGCATGAATTTGCGCAGCTTGATGTCGCGCTTGATGGAGCGGCTGTTGATAATAAAACTGCCGCGCACCCATGTGACCATCATCAGCGTCAGCACGCAGGCGAACAAAACCGGCACCCAGCCGCCCGTCATGAACTTGGTCATGTTCGCAGCCAGAAAGCCGCCTTCGATAACCAGAAACGGCCCGATGACCAGCGCGGTTTTCCACCATTTCCATTCCCACAGCTGCCAGATGACGAAAAACGCCATCACCGCATCCACAAACATCGCGCCCGTGACGCTGATGCCGTAGGTGGCGGCCAGCGCGCTGGACGACTGGAACGTCAGCACCAGCAAAATCGCGCCCACCATCAAAAGGTAGTTGATTTGCGGCATGTAAATCTGCCCCGAATGGTCGGCCGATGTATGCAGAACCTTGAGCCGCGGCAAAAGGCCGAGGTTGATGGCCTGCCGTGTCAGCGAATAGGCGCCTGTAATCACCGCCTGACTGGCGATGATGGTGGCGCAGGTCGCCAGCAAGACCAGCGGCAGCTGGAAATCGGCGGAAACCATTTTAAAAAACGGGTTGTCCATGGTCTCCGGATGCGCCAGCACCATCGCCCCCTGACCGAGGTAATTCAGCGTCAGCGCCGGAAACACAAACCAGCCCCACGCGCCCTGAATGGGCAGGCGGCCGAAATGGCCGAGGTCGGCATAAAGCGCCTCCGCCCCCGTCACGGCCAGAAAGACCGCGCCCATTACAAACAGCGCGATGCCCGTATGGTTGAAAATGAATTGAAGGCCATAAAGCGGATTGAATGACAAAAGGATGTGGAAATCATCCGCGATGTGCATTGCGCCCATGATGCCGAGAACGCCGAACCACACCACCATCACAGGGCCGAAAAGTTTGGATACCGTGCCCGTGCCGTGCGATTGAAACAGGAAAAGCCCCAGCAGGATAACAATCGTAATCGGCATGACCAGCGGGTCTGCGCCGGGCGCCACGGTTTTAATCCCCTCCACCGCCGAAATGACGGAGATAGCGGGGGTTATCATGGAATCCGCATAAAACAGCGCCGCGCCCAGAATGCCCAGATACAAAAACACCGTGGTGTTTTTGTATATCACCCGCCGCGCCAGCGCCATGAGAGCGAGCGTCCCGCCTTCGCCTTTGTTATCGATACGCAAAAGGATGGAGACGTATTTGCACGTCACAATCAAAATCATTGACCAGAGGATGAGCGAGAGAATGCCGAGGATGCTGGCGCGGTCAATGCCGCCTTCGGCTTCGTGTATGACATGCAGCGCTTCGCGGAAGGCGTAAAGCGGGCTGGTGCCGATGTCGCCATAGACAACGCCGATGGCGGCGACGGCGAGCATGAAAATATCGTCTTTGGTGGCTTTGGATTTTTTGTGCGCAGACATGGGAGTGCCGTTAACCTGCAGGGGGCTTTGTTTAAACGCCCCCTTCTCATACGCCTTTGGCATAGACCTGCAAGCGAATTATTTTTGCAATGCGTCAATTCGGCTGAATTAGCCTTTAGAATGAAAGACTTGCACAGCAGCGGCCGCCGAAATTAACGGCTGCAATTCAGGTTCGACAGATAATCGCGCGAAGGCCAGTAACGCACGCGCCCCGTATCCACATGCACGAAATCGTCGGACGCGTAATACCCAACGCCGCCCAGTTTCAGGCAGGTTGCAATATCGCGCAGTTCACGCGTGGAGAGGCCGGGCACGCGGATATCCATCGCCTGCCCCGTCATGTGCAGGGAATTTTGCGCCTGACCGCCGCCGCCGCTGCGCAGGCCGTCATTGGTGGCGGGGGAGCGGTAGCCGGAAATGACATGGTATTCAACGCGCAGGCCCGGGTGGCGCGCTTCGATGGCGTCCTGCAGCTGCGTCAGAAGGTCGAAAAGCTTCGGGTCCATGCGTGCAGGCTCGCCGCGGCGGAAATCGCGCATGAACCAGTTGGCTTCGCTGCTGATGCTATCGCCGATGCTGTGCGGCACGGCAATGCGCTCGTTCGTGTGCAAGTTATAAAAGCGCAGCGTATCTTCTGCGGGGGTCGCGGCATGGGCGGCGGTTGAAAACAAGGACGTGCTTGCGACCTGCGCCGTTTGCGGCGCGGTGTTGTTGTTCGTCGGGCTCTGCGCCGGGTCGCGCGTGGTGGAAGAGCAAGCGGCAAGGTTAAACGACAAACACAGAAGCGCGCCTGCGCGTGCGAGTTTTTTGACCTGGTTCATGATTCTGTGCTCCTTCCCTGCCGTGGTTCTAGTTTTATACCAAAAATTAACGCATTATGCAAAATAAAAAGCCCCGACTCAGCCATTTTGCCCGCCGGAGACTATCTATATGTATCCTAAAGCAAAAATCCGGCCTGCGGGGGCTAAATATCCCGCAAAGCCGGATTTTGCAAAAGCGCTATGACCGGTTTAACGCAGCCGGAGGCGGAAAGTTCCCGCCTTAGCGCAGCGCGGGGGCTTTCGCCTGCATCGTCTGGTTCAGGCGCGCAACACCATCGCCAATCACCTTTTCATGCAAAAAGGATTGCGTCGGCACATCGACAGAGCCGTCCAGCAGCGTGGTCGAAACATTGATGCGCACATTATCGGCAGCGACGAAGCTGATGTAATCGCCGGGCTTCATGCTCGGCTTGCTCACCTCGCAGAAGGTTTCCGCGGCCGACAAATCACCCGCCATTTTCACGGTGCAAATCGCGGCGCGTTCAAACGCGGCTTTGGGCTCCGCTGCGGGTACGGCAGTGGCTTCTTCAATCACCGTCTCTGCGGCAGGCTCAACAGCCTCGATACGCAGGCCTTCGCCGCGGATGCCGTCCACAACGCGCTCCTGCACTGCGCCCGTTGCGGGGTCGGTATCGACCATAACGGTTTTAAAGGGTTGCTCTTCCGGCAGCGTGACTTGTGCAAGCGGTTTTACTTCCGGCACGACTTTCGCCTCGGGAATAATTTTCGTTTCAGGCACCGCTTTGATTTCCGCGGCAGGCTTGGGCGCGTCTGCACCATCAATATTCAGCCCGCGCGGTTTCCATGTGCCGTCTTCGAGTTTGGCAAGGTCGCGCAGGAAGCCTGCGGCCTGACGGTTGCCGCGCGCCTGCGCCTCTTCGGCCAGTTCACGCGCGAGCGACAAACGCTCCTGCCACGGCAGGTCGGTCAAACGCAGCACGTCATGCGCGCGGTCTTTCAAAAACTGCGGCGTGACGGAATTCAGACTTTCAGGGTCGGCTTTCAGCATTTGCGCCATGAAAACGCCCTTGGCTTGTTCGGACGTCATCGCAGCTTCCCACAGTTTGCCCAGCGCGTTTTTCGGCGTCTCCGGCACCACAACTTCAAGCCCGCGGCGTTCTGCATCCAGAAGGCCATGCGCCTCGTCAATACGCGCGATGATGTCATCTTCGCTCACGGCGCTGGCCGCGGATGCCGCATGCACCGCTTCGTGCGCGTCGTTGATACGCTGCGTGATTTGCTCTGGCGTCAGGCTAGATACATCCGGCGCAGCCTGCGCCAGTGACATATCAGGCGCAACTTGCGCCAGTGCAGGCGTGGCAAAAAAGCCGAGCGCGCCTTCAATCATCTTGCCGCCCCAATGCTTGGCCATATCAAGACCGGCCTGAAACGTTTCCGTGCCTGCAAGCCACGCACCAAACGCGCCGCCCGCGACACCGAACAAAAGCGCGCTGCGCGCTTTTTTCAAACGCGCCGTATCGACCCAGCGGAAACTGTCGTCGTCGTTGCGCTTCGCATCGCGCCATGCGCTATAGGTATCTTTGCCATACGAATAAAGCGCCGCGCCCGCGCCAGATGCCACAGCCGCCACGCCGAGGCTCACAAAAGCCGAAGCGCCCGCACCCGCAACCGCCGCAACCGCCGTGATTTTCACGGCCTGCGTCACCGCCGCGCGGCCCGCCATATCTGCGGCCTTGGCGAAAATGCCGGACAGCCATTTTTTCTTGCGCTTGGGCAGGCCTGTTTCGCGCGCATCGCGCATATCTTCGCTATCGGCATCCATCGCCGCGTCTATCGCAGCGTTTTGGGCGGTCAGCATCATGATAAAAACACCTCTGTTATTTTTTATCCGGCATCTGCGCGGCTTGTGCCCGCGCGGCTTTTACAGCCTTGCCGCACGGCCGCGCCACCAAAATCCTTGCGCTGCCGTTTGTTTGTTAGCGCGGGAAGATACGCCGAGTCACTGTAATATGCAAATGAAATTATGTTTTAAATAAACTTGACATATTCACCGAGACTCGGTTATGTTCGCCGCCATTCGGGTCGCGCATGGCGGTATGTAAAATAGAGCTTGAACCGGCCGACACCGATTTATCAAAACAAAACAAGGTTATACATCATGAATAAATCCATTCGCACGGCCGTGCTGACGTCCGTGATTGCCCTCAGCGGCGCGTTTACCACCGCAGCCAACGCAGAAGGCTACCGCAACGAAGGCGGCGCCAGCGCCAGCCAATACCAAGGTCAGGACCAGCAGCAACAACAGCAGCAAGGCCAGAACCAGGGTCAAAATCAGGGTCAAAACCAGACTGCCAACGGCGGCAATGCCGCTGCCAACTCCACGGCCGTTTCCGGTTCGACGGCTGTTTCCGGTTCTACCTCCGGCGCGGTTGCGCAAACCGGCCCCATCACGGTTGATGCCGCGGGTGGTCAAGGTGGCCAGGGTGGTCAGGGCGGTCAAGGCGGTCAGGGCGGCCAGGCCGTATCGAACGCACAAGGCGGCTCCACCGGCCCCATCAGCGTTGCGCCGAACCAATCGACCGTTAACAGCTTCCGCTCTTTCGTCGGCACCAATGCGCCGAACCTTGCGGGCTCGGTTGACAACTGCCTCGCCGTTCTCGGCTGGAGCGCGGCTGTGAACGTTTTCGGCTCCACCGGCGTCGGCATCGGCGGCGGCAACCAGCGCGCTGAATACATCGAACAGTGCGCAGCCGTGAAATCCGCCTTTGAAGTATGGAACCGTGCAAACGGCGACATCGCCAAAGAAACTTTTGCCATCGACATGCTCATCAAGGCGCTGCCGAACTACGAGATCGGAAGAGCACA
>DQGU01000242.1:0-249 GCA_003524565.1 Rhodospirillaceae bacterium | reverse complement strand
GCGTATCAACACCTACATCGAGCAGAACGGCGATAAAGAACCGTCTTCGGTCATGAGCATCTTCGGTGCCCGCTCCTTCCGCAAGGCGCCCGCTGCACCTGCACCGGAAGCCCCTGCGGCAAACGCCAACGGCACGACCATCAACATCAACCCCGTCGTGCACACGGTTGAAAAACACACCCGCGAAGTGCGCACGGTTGTACAGCAAAAGCCGAAACCGAAACCGGCTGCACCCGCACCGAAAGCAGC
>DQGU01000100.1 GCA_003524565.1 Rhodospirillaceae bacterium | reverse complement strand
CCTGATTTTTAAGGTTTCAGCCATTTATACATTAGCGGCTGGCCTGCGCTGCCCGTCATGCCCGGCCATTCCTGATATCCGAGTCTTTCGTAAAAGCGGGAGGCGGGGTTATGCGCGCGGGTTTCGTCTTCAAGGCTGATATAGGTTTCTTTGTCCCCAAGCCATGTGCGGCGCATGAAATCCTCGGCATGGTGCATAAGCTGCTGGCCGATGCCTTGCCCCTGTTCGGTTTTATCGACGGCCAGCAGGCTGATGGACATGTTGTTTTCGAATTTGTGGCAACGGACAAGGCCGACCAGCTTTCCGTCGCGTGCGGCTGTAAAAATCTCGGTCAGGCCGCCGTGGGTTTCGGTCAGCTCCTGCCAGTTGCGGGCGGCGGGCACGTTGAAGGCCTGTGTCAGCAGCTGCGCGGCGGCTTCCAGTTGGCCGTCTCTTATCGGCTCAATGCGCAAGGGGGTGGTTTTCATGGGGCGGGTGGCTGGGGTTTCAGTGTTTTATAAAGCAGCGGCATGCCGCTTTGGCTCATGCCGAACCATTCCTTGTAGCCCATGTTTTCGTAGTAGCGGGACATGTTGTTGCCGCGCTTGGTCAGGTCTTCGATAAGCACGTCTTTTTCTTTGCCGTCCAGCCAGTGGCGCTGCATGAATTTTTCGGTATGGCGCATCAGGCTGGCACCGACGCCGTGTTTGCGGTGTTCCTGTTCAACGGCCAGAAGCTCGATGGTCAGGGTGCTGGCGGTGGCGGGGCCTTTGCGCTCGCATATCGCAACGCCGATAACGGCGTCTTTGCGCGTGGCGACGAAGGCCTGCATCAGATGCCCCTTGGCGGGGATATCGGCCAGCTGCTGTTCAGTATGAAAGGCAGACGAATTGAACGCGCGCGCCAGTACCAGCGCGGCGGCGGGAATATCCTTCTCGGTCATCGGTCTGATGAACAGCGGTTCCATATCTGCCTTGTTTTTATTGGGTTTTTAATTTTATACCCAAAAAAGACAGGTTATGTCAACCCTTGCGGGTGAAATTCAGGAATACGGTGGGGCGTCCGGCCTTCAAGCCCTTGTTTTGAAACTTGGTTTCCGGCAGGTCGGCAGGGCGGGTCTGCCAGTCGGCGGCGCATTTGGCCTGCCATTCAAACCCCGGATGGGCGCAGGTTTTTTCAACCAGCCATTCGGCAAGGTCGGGGTGGTCTGTCGCCATGCGGAATTCCGCGCCCGGCTTCAAAAGCGCATGCAGCTTGTCCAGCATTTCGGTCTGGATAAAGCGGCGTTTATGGTGGCGTTTTTTCGGCCACGGGTCGGCGTTGATGATGAACAATCTATCCAGCGATTGCGCGGGCAGACGCGACAGCAGCAGACGCGCATCATCCGGCCAGATGCGCACGTTCTTGAGGCCATGTTCGCCGATTTGCATGCACAGTGCGGCGATGCCGTTGATGAAAGGCTCGCAGCCGATAAAGCCGACATCCGGATTGTTTTTTGCATGCCATGCCAGATGTTCGCCATGGCCGAAGCCGATTTCCATCCAGACCTGTTTGACAGGCGCATCGAAAAAAGATGCAGGCTCAACCGGCGCATCACCCGCGGGCAGGGCAAGCGTGACCGCAGGCAGGATGCCTTCGTAGGCACCCTGCTGCTGCGTACGCAATTTCTTGCCTTTGCGCCGGCCGTAGAACTGGCGCTTCTGGGCGGGCTTTGCGGCGTCGGTCATGATAACGGCGTGTCCGCGGCGTGATTAGCGTTTGAAATCGGCCACGCGGACGTTATCGCTCAGCTCCGCATCTTTGTATTTTTTGGAGCCGATTTCGTTTTTCAGCGCCTCGACGAGGTCGAGTTTTTCCCACGTGAAGCCGCCGTCCGCCTCTGCAGCGCGGCCGAAGTGGCCATAGGCTGCGGTGCGGGCATAGATGGGCTTGTTGAGGTTCAGGCGCTCGCGGATGGCGCGCGGACGGAAATCCGCCACGGCCTGCAGGGCGAGGGACAGCGCCGCGTCATCATAGCGGCCCGTGCCATGCGTGTTGACGAAAATCGAAATCGGGTGCGACACGCCGATGGCATAGGACAGCTGGATGGTGCAGCGGTCGGCAAGGCCTGCGGCCACGATGTTTTTCGCGGCATGGCGCGCGGCGTAGGCGGCCGAGCGGTCAACCTTCGTCGGGTCCTTGCCGGAGAAAGCGCCGCCACCGTGCGGGGCTGCGCCGCCGTAGGTATCGACGATGATTTTACGCCCCGTCAGGCCGCAGTCGCCATCGGGGCCGCCGATGACAAAACGACCCGTCGGGTTGACGTAGAACTGGCTTTCATCGCACATCCAGCCTTCGGGCAGGATGTTGGTGACGTGCGGGCGCACCATTTCGCGCACTTCTTCGGTCGAAAGGCTGGCGTCGTGCTGCGTCGAGACAACAACAGACGTTGCGCGCACAGGTTTGCCGTTCACATACTCAAGGCTGACCTGGCTTTTCGCATCGGGCCCGAGTTTGTAAAGCGCGCCGCTGTGGCGGGCTTCGGCCAGCGATTTCAGGATAGCGTGCGAATAGTGGATGGCGGCCGGCATAAACTGGTCGGTTTCGCGGCAGGCGTAGCCGAACATG
>DQGU01000053.1:5478-5986 GCA_003524565.1 Rhodospirillaceae bacterium | reverse complement strand
CCGACGTGCGCGCGGCGGTGGGGCTTAAGCGCCTGAAATAAGGTATTAATTTCCGTAAAATTATAAAAATCCCTACGAAACTTGATTTTTCGGGGGCTTTTGGGTAGTTTCTTGGCCAGAAGAATCCCCTAAGCGGGATGACCCAAGGATAAAATGAAAAACGCTCTTTTGATTGCTGCATTGCTGTTTGCCTGCGCCGCCCCTGCGGTTGCAGCCCAGCCTGCCGCGACCAAAACCCGCGCGGAAACGCGTGCGGAGCAGGCGGCGCTGGCGGAGCTTCTCTCCGCCCGTCTCAAGGCCGCGCTGAAGGGCGAAGCATACGTCCTCGATAAAACCTGCGACGACAGCGATTGCAGCATATCCATTCGCCCCTAAAGCGGGTGAAAAGGACTGTTTCCAAAATACATCGTTTTTAACCTAGACCCTGATGCCCCAATCGGGCATTTTGGCGATGGTTTTTGAATTTCTACCGACATACCAGCGGAGATACGCGCCCATGACCACCGAA
>DQGU01000053.1:4972-5163 GCA_003524565.1 Rhodospirillaceae bacterium | reverse complement strand
GATTTCCCGCGCCGCGCGGGACTGGTGGAAAAAGAGCCGCAAATTCTCGCCCGCTGGGAAAAAATGGATTTGTACCAGCGCCAGCGCGAAGCATCGAAGGGGCGCGAAAGCTTCATCCTGCACGACGGCCCCCCGTATGCGAACGGCGACATCCACATGGGCCATGCGGTGAATAAAATCCTCAAGGACGT
>DQGU01000053.1:4551-4729 GCA_003524565.1 Rhodospirillaceae bacterium | reverse complement strand
GGTGAATAAAATCCTCAAGGACGTTATCAACAAATACTGGCAGGCGCTCGGCTATAACACGCCCTATGTGCCGGGCTGGGATTGTCACGGTTTGCCCATCGAATGGAAAATCGAAGAAAAATACCGCGCCGCTGGCAAAGACAAAGATGCCGTCGATGCGCTGACCTTCCGCGCCGAA
>DQGU01000053.1:0-4267 GCA_003524565.1 Rhodospirillaceae bacterium | reverse complement strand
CCGCGCCGAATGCCGCGCCTTCGCGCAGCATTGGGTGGATGTGCAGGCGGGCGAATTTAAACGTCTTGGTGTCACGGGCGATTGGAAAAATCCGTATCTCACGATGACCAAAGCGGCCGAAGCCTCCATCGTGCGCGAAATCCACAAGGTTTTGCAAAACGGCCTTTTGTACAAAGGCGCGAAGCCTGTCATGTGGTCGGTTGTTGAAAAAACCGCGCTGGCCGAGGCGGAAGTCGAATATCAGGAACACAAATCCCTGACCGTCTGGGTCAAATTCCCGCTGCAAAAAGGGCCCGCCGAACTTGCGGGCGCGCATATCGTCATCTGGACGACCACGCCCTGGACCATCCCCGCGAACCGCGCCGTCGCGTTTGGCGGCAACATCGACTATGTGGGGTTTGAAGTGACCGAAGCCGCCGAAGGCGCGCAGGCAAAGGCGGGCGACAAGGTCGTTGTCGCGGCCGCGCTTTTGGAGCAGGTACTGAAAGACGCCAAAGTCACCGCGCATACCGTTTTCTGGCAGGGCAAGGGCGATGCTTTTACGGGCGCGCTTTGCCATCATCCGCTGCACGGCCTTGGCTATGATTTCGATGTGCCGATGCTGGCGGGTGAACATGTCACCACCGATGCGGGTACGGGTTTTGTACATACTGCCCCGGGTCATGGTCATGACGACTGGGTTCTTATCATGAACTACAACGCGGGGCGCGAAGCGGATAAACGCATCCCCATCGAATCCGCCGTGGACGACAATGGCGTTTACACGGAAAAACATCCGCATTTTGCAGGCATGGACGTGTTCACGCAAAAAGGCGAAATGGGCACGGCCAACGTCGGCGTTATCAAGGCGCTGGTGGCGGCGGAGCGTTTGTTCGCCAAGGGCAGCGTGCGCCATGAATATCCGCATTCCTGGCGCTCCAAGGCGCCGCTTATCCACCGCGTGACGCCGCAGTGGTTCATCGGCATGGACGACAAAGCCGCAGGCAGCGACGTGACACTGCGCCAGCAGGCGCTCAAATCCATCGGCGATACGCGCTGGGTGCCGGCGATGGGCGAAAACCGTATCCGCGCGATGATTGAACAGCGCCCCGACTGGTGTATTTCGCGCCAGCGTTCGTGGGGTGTGCCTATCGCGCTGTTCCTTGACCGCAAAACCGGCCAGCCGCTGAAAGACCCCGCCGTCGATAAACGCATCTATGACGCTTTTGCGGCCGAAGGCTCCGATGCGTGGTGGTCGCGCAATCCGCAGGAATTCCTTGGCAACGACCACAATGCCGAAGACTACGCGCAAGTGTTCGACATCGTCGATGTCTGGTTCGAATCCGGCGCGACGCATGCTTTCGTGCTGGAAGACCGCCCCGAATTGCAATCGCCCGCCGATTTGTATCTCGAAGGCTCCGACCAGCATCGCGGCTGGTTCCACTCCTCGCTTTTGGAAAGCTGCGCCACGCGTAGCCGCGCGCCTTACAAGGCCGTGCTGACACATGGTTTCGTGCTGGACGAAAAGGGCTATAAAATGTCCAAATCGCTCGGCAACGTTGTTGACCCGCAAAAACTCGTCGATGAATACGGCGCAGACATCGTACGTTTGTGGACGATGCTGTGCGATTACGCGCAGGACATCCGCATCGGCCAGAACACGCTGAAAACCACGGCGGATATTTATCGCCGAATCCGCGGTACGTTCTGCTACTTGCTCGGCTCCCTCGACGGGACGGGGGATGGGGTTAAGACCGAAGATTTGTCGGGGCTCGATAAATACATCCTGCACCGTTTGTGGGAAATCGACGCCGAAGTGCGCCGTAACATTCAGGAATACAACTTCCAGAACATGGTCACGGTCGTGCATAACTTCTGCGCGCGCGAATTGTCGGCGTTTTACTTCGACATCTGCAAGGACACGCTTTATTGCGAAGCGGTTTCCAGCAAAAAACGCCGTGCCGTGGTGCATGTGCTTGACCGCGTGTTCACGCATCTGTGCCATTGGCTGGCGCCCGTGCTGACCTTCACCTGTGAAGAGGCATGGCTCAGCTACAAAGGCCTCACGCTCGACGACATGAAAGAAAGCATCCACCTGTCGGTCATGCCGAAGGCAGATGACGCCTGGCGCAACGACGCGCTGGCGGCCGAGTGGGATAAAATCGCCGCCGCCCGCGGCGTTGTCACCGGCGCGCTGGAAGTCAAACGTGCGGAAAAGGCGATGGGCGCATCGCTCGAAGCCGCGCCGCATGTTTATGTGGCCGATGCCGCGCTGCTGGCGCTTTTGCAAAAATCTGGCTTTGCCGATGTGTGCATTACATCCGGTATTGCCCTGCATGCGGGCGCGGCGCCCGAGGGCGCGTTCACCGCAGCGGGTGCCGAAGGTGTGGCGGTTGTATTTGCAAAAGCGGAAGGCGAGAAATGCCTGCGCTGCTGGAAATACACCACCGACACTGGCGCGGTTGCGGCGCATCCGCATTTGTGCAAACGCTGCGGCGAAGCTGTCGAGGCGGACCCGCGCGCGGCGGCGGCCTGACGTTTTTTAGCTCAAGTGATTTTAGCGGGGGCGCGGTGGACGCGCCGGCGGCACAGGCGCTTCTGCGGGTGCTTGCGGCGTGGGGGCGTCGAAAACCTCTGTATCGAATTTCCGGCTGAACAGCGTATAAACCTCGCCAAAACTGCGGGCAGCGCCGCCGCGTTTGTAAAAGATGTTGCGGTTTGACGCCGCGGCATCCGGAAAGACGCTGGCCGCGGATTTTTTGCTGTTGCTGTTCATGCGCGAAATAAACGACACGGCATTGCCGGAGCCAAGGAAGTGCGCAAGGTACTGGTCGGTGCGCGTGATGTCGCGGCTGGGCAGCGCGGCGCTGAGGTTGTCGTAGTTTTCCTTGACGAATTCCGCGCCCATCATGGCCGACAGTCGCGGGTTGGTGCGCAGGGACAGAATGTATTTTTGTACAAACGGGTTTTCGACCGATGCGACGGGGTATCCGTTACGCCCTTCGGTCAGGGTGATGCGCTCGGCAAGGTCGGCAAGGCCGTATTTGTCGCCATGCCCCTTGACCATCAAAAGCCATGTATTGTCGATGAACTGGAAAAGGCCGGTCGCGCTGGATGTCGTCGCTTCAATATCCGATACGAAGCCGCTTTCGGCGCTGACCAGCTCCATCATATAGCCGTAATCGACACCAACGACCTTGGCCGCGTGGCGGATGGCGAAGGCATCGGCGGGTGTCACGGTGCGCCAGCGGTTGGTGTAGCGCTCTGAATCTTCAATCGCCTGTTCGGTCGCCTGACGCAGCAGGCTGGCGGCGGTCTGGCCGGGTTCGTACAGCGGGCGGCTCATGACATTGAATTCGTGCTGTGCGGCCTGCTTCAGCGGGCCCGAAATACCGTCCGCGCCGCGGATGCCCAGCTCGAAGCCGAGGATAAGCATGTAGTTCTGACGCTCGCGCACGTCTTCGTTCGCGCTCTGGCGGGCGCGGTCATAGCGAATATTTTGCGGCAGGAAGACGGCGTTTTGCATGTATTCCGCCCCCATCAGCGCGGATACGCGCGGGTTTGAACGGAATGAAATGATATGCCGCAGAACTGCAGGGTCATCGACAGATACCTGCTGCGCGCCATCGGGCGCGGTGGATACTTTAATCTGGTCGGTGAAAAAGCCGAAACCGTGATTGCTGCCGAAGCTTTTCATCAGGTAAAGCCACGTCGGCACGTTGAACTTGAACAGGTTGGTGCGCGAAAGGCCGCTGCGGTCGGCTCCGGTGACGATACCGCCGCTTTCGGTCAGGCGCTGCATATAGGCGGCGCTGTCAACGCCGGTCTGACGCGCGGCGAAATGCAGCGTGGCGACGACAGGCAGCGGCATTTTATATGTCTTGGCGTCTGCGCGGGCGCCTTCGGTGATTTCGCGGATAAGGGCAAGCTCTTCGCGGGTGATGCCGCCGGTGTTTTCCGTGTCGCCGCGCAGGGCGCGAAACTCGCGCAGCGTCTGGCGGTTTTGCTTGAAGAAGATATTGCGCTCTTTTTCCTCGTCGCTGCCGATGATTTGTTTCACCTTAGCGAGCCTCAGTTTTGGGGGCTTGGCCTGGGGGTTTCGGGGGGAAAACATGATGCCGTTAATCTGTTTGGTGGTGGTTGGGGGGGGGTTTATGTAGGGGGGGGAATGGTTTTTTTTTTTATTTTTTTTTTTTTGTTTTTTGGTGTTTTTTTTTTTTTTTTTTTTTTTTTTTTTTTTTTTTTTTTTTTTTTTTTTTTTTTTTTTTTTTTTTTATTTTCTTTCTCT
>DQGU01000162.1 GCA_003524565.1 Rhodospirillaceae bacterium | reverse complement strand
GGCTTCCTGTTCGGCGCGGCGGACGACGGGCGTCTGTTCGCTGCCGTATTCTTTTTTCAGCTGCGCGAAGGACAGGCAGGCGTCTTCTTTTTTGCCGATCTGCGACAGGGACAGCGCCAGTTTCAGCAGGCTGTCGGGCGCCTTGGCGCCCTTGGGATAATCCTGATAGCCCTGCGCGAAAGAGCGCGCGGCCTGCGCGTAATTGCCGCGCACATAATAGGTTTCGGCAAGCCAGTATTGCGCATTGGCCGCCAGCGCATGCGACGGATACATCGCCATGAAACGCTTGAACTTGTCTTCGGCCGCTTCGTACTTCGCCTCGCGGATATCGCTGAAGGCGGTATCGTAGAGGATGCTGGCCGGGTCGCTGGCGCGCGACGTGGTCGAAGCGTTGGAAACAGAGCCGAGCGTGCCTGCAGGGCTGTTGCCGCTGGTACGCGCGCCCGTGACCTGCGCGGTCACGTCCTGCGCATAAAGGGTATTGTCCGTCGCGCTTGCCGCGCCGGTTTTAACGCCGCCGCGCTCCAGCTGCTGGAAACGCATGTCGTTATCGGCCAGTGCGCGGTCAAGGCGCGTTTTCATCTGCTGGACGTCGTGGTTCATACGCTCCAGCTGGCCGGTCAGGGTGCGCTGCTGGCTTTCCAGCTGGCTCAGGCGCACCTCAAGGTTCGCCACCGCAGAGGAATCCGCGCCGCCGCCGGAGAAAGCCGCCGCTTCGGATGCGCTCGGCGTTTTGCCGCGGTAAACCGTGCGGCTCAAAGTCTGAATCTGGTTTTCGAGCTGGTTGATACGCCCCATCAGCTGGCTTGTATCCGCGCTCTGGCTAAAACCGGCGGTCGCTTCCGCCGTCATGAACACGGCAAACAGAGCCCCTGCAAAAAGCAGGAGCCCTGTTTTATTTTTGCCGCGCTGACGCGATGCGTGTGCCACGTCTTGAGCCTTTCAGCCGTAATTACTGGACGACCAGCACGCCGCGGCGGTTTTGCGCCCAGGACGTGTTGTCGGAACCCAGAATGACGGGACGTTCTTTACCGTACGAAATGGTCTGAACGCGGTTCGGCGCAACGCCGTTGGCAATCAGATAGTTGCGTACGGCCATGGCGCGTTTTTCACCCAGCGCAAGGTTGTATTCGCGCGTGCCGCGCTCGTCACAGTGACCTTCGACGATAACGCTGACGTTGGCGTAGGTTTTGAGCCAGGTGGCCTGACGCTCAACCGTCGCACGGGCTTCGGCGGTCAGGTCATACTGGTCATAGCCGAAGAAAATACGGTCGCCGACGTTGACAACGAGGTCTTGCTGGCTGCCGGGAACGACGCCATTGGCCGTATCGACACCTTGCGAGATTTGGGTACGGTCAGCGGCGTTCAGGTCGCCTTCGCCAGCGACGCTGCCTTTGTCTTTGTTGGTGCAAGCACCGAGCATCAGCACAACGGCAAGCATGCTCATGAATTTCGTAGTACGGCCACGCATTATTAAAACTCCTCTGGATGTAAAAAGCCCGCCTTGGGCTGTCCGTCATATTTATACCTGCCCATAGCGGGCTTACAAGACCGATTTGGAAAAACAGGCGTTTTTTTGAAGATTTTCCTCTCCCCCGTCTGCTATAGACAAGGAGAACGAGCGATATCTGGCAGGCCAACGGTTGCCGCCGATGCCCAGTTCCCGCATGATTGCAAAAAATCAGCCCGTACCTGAAACCCTGCACCCGAAATAACGAGCCAAAAGCGATGTTGCCCGAACAGACAAATCATTTTTCATATCTTGACAGTCTGAACCCTGCCCAGCGGCTGGCCGTCGAAACGCTGGACGGCCCCGTGCTGGTGCTGGCAGGCGCAGGCACGGGCAAGACGCGTGTGCTGACAACGCGCCTTGGCCATTTGCTGACCACGGGACGCGCGGGCCCAGCGCAAATTCTGGCCGTGACCTTCACCAACAAGGCGGCGGCGGAAATGAAACACCGCGTTTCCAGCATGCTGGGTGGCCGCCCGGTGGAGGGCTGGTGGCTCGGCACATTCCACAGTCTTTGTGCGCGCATGCTGCGCCGCCATGCGGAGCGCGTGGGGCTGAAAACCAATTTCACCATTCTGGACGAAGACGACCAGCTGCGTTTGATAAAACAGCTGGCGGAGGCGGAAAACATCGACGCCAAAAAATGCCCGCCGCGGCTTTTGCTGTCGGTGATTTCACGCTGGAAAGACCGCGCGCAAACGCCGGAGCAAATCACGCAGGCCGACGGCGGCGACATCGCCGACGGCAAGCTGCCGCGGCTTTATGCGCTGTATCAGGAACGCCTGCGTATTCTCAACGCCTGCGATTTCGGCGACTTGCTGATGCACTGCGTCAGCATTTTGCGCGACCCGAAAAACGCCGACGTGCTGCAGGACTATCAAAACCGTTTCAAATACATTCTGGTCGATGAATATCAGGACACCAACGTCGCGCAATATATGTGGCTGAGACTTTTGGCGCAGACGCGCAAAAACATCTGCTGCGTAGGCGACGACGACCAGTCCATTTACGGCTGGCGCGGGGCGGAGATTGGCAACATCCTGCGCTTTGAACAGGATTTTCCGGGCGCGACCGTGGTGCGGCTGGAACAAAACTACCGCTCCACCAAAAACATCCTCGCTGCCGCAAACGGCGTTATCGCGCATAACCGCGGCCGCCTCGGCAAAGAGCTTTGGAGCGCCGACGAAGACGGCGAGCCCGTGCATCTGCGCGGCGTATGGGACGGCGCGCAGGAAGCGCAAACCATCGCTGGCGACATCGAATCCCTGCAGCGCAAGGGCGTGAAGCTGGGCAGCATGGCCATTCTGGTGCGCGCCGGTTTCCAGACGCGTGAATTTGAAGAGCGCTTTATCCGCGAAAGCATCCCCTACCGCGTTATCGGGGGCCTGCGATTTTACGAGCGTCAGGAAATCCGCGACGCTATCGCCTATATGCGCGTCACGGTGCAGCCGGATGACGACCTTGCGCTCCAGCGCATCATCAACGTGCCCAAACGCGGCATCGGCGATGCGACGATGCAGGTATTGCACAGCTATGCACGCGCGCAGAACATTTCACTTTTCGGCGCGCTCAGACGGCTGCTTGAAACCGATGAATTCAAACCGAAAGTAAAACAAACGCTGACCTCGCTTGTCGGTGATTTCGACCGCTGGCGATTGCAGCTGCGCGAACTGACGCAGGCCGAGCTTGCGGGTATTATCCTTGATGAAAGCGGCTATACCGGCATGTGGCAGGCGGATAAATCGCCGGAAGCTGCAGGACGGCTTGAAAACCTCAAGGAATTCGTCGCGGCGCTGGAGGAATTCGAGAGCATGGAAAGCTTCCTCGAACACGTCGCGCTGGTCATGGAAAATCAGGAACAGCAGGGCGCGGACATGGTATCGGTCATGACCCTGCACAGCGCCAAGGGACTGGAATTCGACGTCGTGTTCCTGCCGGGCTGGGAAGAAGGCGTATTCCCAAGCCAGCGCACCATGGATGAAAACGGCATCGCGGGGCTGGAGGAAGAGCGCCGCCTCGCCTACGTCGGCATTACCCGCGCGCGCAAACGCGCCACGATTTCATTCGCCGCGAACCGCGTGATTTACGGCAGCTGGACATCCTGCCTGCCGTCACGCTTTATTGACGAGCTGCCGAAGGAACATATCGACACCGTGGTCGAAACCGGCCTCAGCCCGCAAAGCGGCGGCTTTGGCGGTGGCTACGGGGGCGGCAATTATGGCGGCGGCGGCTTTGGCGGTGGCGGCGCATCCGGCTTTCGCGGACGTAGGGCGGAACTGGCCGACAGCGGCATATCGCAGGTCAGCCCGCATCTGGAATCCGAAGGCGGCTTTGCCCCGGGCGATCGCGTTTTTCACCAGAAATTCGGCCCCGGCACCGTGGTATCGACCGACCGCGACAAACTCGACATCAAATTCGACAAAGCCGGACGCAAAAAAATCATGGACAGTTTCGTGACCAAAGAGAAGAATTGACTTTATAAAACGGCGCCTATTTTAAAGACTGCAAAATATTTTTCAGGAAGAGCCATGGCACGCAAACGCAATATCATCACCATTTTTGGCGGCACGGGTTTTTTGGGGCGGCATATCGTGCAGACGCTGGCACAAAGCGATGCTACCGCGCAAATTCGCATCGCCACGCGCAGCCCTGCGCGCGCGGCCCTGCTGAAGCCCTGCGGCGGCGTTGGGCAAGTGGTGCCGATATCCTGCGACGTGCATGACAGCCAGAGCGTCGCGCGCGCGGTTGCGGGCAGCACGCATGTCATCAACCTGATTGGCATCCTTTATGAACGCGGCGGCAAAAACAGTTTCGACGCCCTGCATCATCTGGCCGCGCAGCGTATCGCGCGTGCGGCGGCAGACGCGGGCGTGCGCCAGTTTTTGCACGTCTCCGCCATCGGCGCATCGCCGCGGGCGGCTTCGCGCTATGCCCAAAGCAAGGCGGCGGGCGAAGACGCCGTACATCGCGCTTTCCCAAGCGCCGTCATTTTGCGGCCGAGCCTTGTTTTCGGCCCCGAAGATGACTTTTTCAACCGCTTCGCCCGCATGGCGCGGATAAGCCCCGTGCTGCCGCTGGTCATGGGCGGGCGCACGAAATTCCAGCCCGTTTATGTCGGTGACATCGCCCGCGCCATCCGCACGGTGGCCGCCAGCGACGCGCCCGAAAAATATGCGGGCAAAACGTATGAACTGGGCGGGCCGCAGGTTTACAGCTTCCGCGAACTTCTGGACATCACGCTTGCCGCCACGAACCGCAGGCGATGCTTTGTGCCTCTGCCCGCGCCCCTCGCCACGGCGGTGGGTTTCGCCGCCGCGATATGTCCGCGCCCGCCGCTGACCGTTGACCAGGTGCGCAGCCTGAAGCAAGACAATGTCGTGTCCGGCCAGCATCCGGGCTTTGCCGATTTGGGGCTGGAGCCCACGGCACTGGGCGGTATTTTGCCGCTTTATTTGGACAAGTACCGCAAAACCTGCTGATTTTTGCACTTTACGGAAACAAAACACTCTGGCATTTCTAGCGCCGCAGCGATATGATGCCGCCAACGCCGAAACCAGACGACCAACCAAGGAACACGCCGTGACGCTGACACTTCGCCTTGCCCTGCTCGCCACCTGCGCCGCCCTTATGCTGGGCGCACCCGCCGATGCGTCCGCCGCAAAATCCAAAAAGCAGCCCGCCGCCGCGCAGCCGCAAAACCGCATCGGCATCGCCGCCGTGGTCAACGACGACATTATTACCTTCAGCGACATCGAAGACCGCATGCGCCTTTACCTGCTGGCAGCGCCGAAGAACCTGCCGGAAGAAGCCAAGCAACGCGTCCTGCAACAGGCGATGTACCGCCTTGTCGATGAAAAACTGCAAATGCAGGAAGCAAACGCGCTCAACATCCGCGTCGCCGATGCCGACATCGCGCGCGGTTTCGCCAGCATCGCCGCGCAAAACAAGATGGAGCCGGAGAAATTCGGCGAAGAGCTGAAACGCGCGGGCATCAACCTTGATACACTGCAGGAGCAAATCCGCGCCGAAATCGCGTGGTCGCAAGTGGTGCGCCGCAAGCTGCGCCCGCAAATCGTGATTTCAGAAACCGAAATCGACAGCGAAGTGGACCGTCTGCAACGCTCCTCCGGCCGCATGGAATTCCGCATCGCCGAAATTTTCCTGCCTTTCGAAGGCGAGGCGAGCGAGAAAAACGCCCGCGAACTGGCAGAGCGACTGGCAAATGAAATCCGCCGCGGCGCGCCGTTTTCGCAAATCGCGCGCGAATATTCCGAAGCCCCCGGCGCCGCGACGGGCGGCGACCTTGGCTGGATTGAAGAAGGCACGCTGTCCGGCGACCTCAACAGCGCCATCGCCGCGCTGAAACCGGGGCAGCTGAGCGCGCCCATCCGCGCCGACAAAGGTTATCACCTGCTGTTCCTGCGCGATGCGCGCGAGAAAGGCCTGCCCGCGCCGCGCGCGGCCGCAGCCCCCGAAGCTGCCCCTGCGGAAGAAAAGCCCCGCCCCTCGCTGGTGACCAGCGAAGGCCCCGCGCCCGAGATGCCGCCGCAGGCATCGAACGATGCGCCTAAAGTTATCGAACCCTCGGCAGCCGCATCACCCGAAGCCGCGAAGGCGACCGCCGGCGAAGTCGCCCGCGAAGAAATCGCCACGCGCCTTGGCACGCAGCGGCTGGAGCAAATGGCCGAGCGTTATTTGCACGACCTGCGCGCGACCGCTTTCATCGAACAGCGTTTTTGATGAATGACGCCGCAGACGCCTGACGACATCGAAAGCCCCCTTGAAACCGCCATCGACGCGCTGCCGCCGCTGCGCGAAACGATTGCGCGGTATGAACTGAACGCCAAGAAAAACCTTGGCCAGAATTTCCTGCTCGACCTCAACCTGACAGGACGCATTGCGCGCAGCGCGGGCAACCTTGCCGGCAAAAACGTGATTGAAATCGGCCCCGGCCCCGGCGGCCTGACGCGCGCATTGTGCAAAAGCGGCGCGGCACACGTCTATGCCATCGAGCGGGACGACCGCTGCGTGGCCGCACTGGCGGCGCTTGTGGCGGTCGCGGACGGAACGCTCAGCATTATTCCCGACGACGCGCTGAAAATAGATTATGCCGCGCTATGCCCCGCGCCGCGCGCGCTGGTGGCGAACCTGCCTTATAACATCGCAACCGTGCTGCTGCTCGACTGGCTTGAAAACGCGCAGATGTTCGACAGCATGACACTGATGTTCCAAAAAGAAGTGGCGGAGCGCATTGTGGCCGAACCGCGCAGCAAGGATTACGGACGCCTCAGCGTTATCACGCAGTGGCTGTGCGATGCGTATAAAGTATTCGACATTCCGCCGTCCGCCTTCACCCCGCCGCCGAAGGTGACCTCCAGCGTTGTGCATATCGTGCCGAAGAAAAACCGTACGGACAGCGTGCCCCTCGGCGTCATGGAACGCCTGACCGCCGCCGCCTTCGGCCAGCGGCGCAAGATGCTGCGCCAAAGCCTGAAATCGCTGGGCGTTGATGAAACGCAGCTTTTGGAAAAATCCGGCATCGCAGGCACGGCGCGGGCGGAAGAAATAGACATCGCCGGCTTCGTGCGCATGGCCGAAGTCCTGCAAACGCTTCAGAAAAAATAAGAAATTACGGCTTCAGCGTTTCGACAAAAGCATCAACATCCATCAGGCGCGTGCGGCGCGTACGCTCCGCCTCCAGAATGGCGCGCACCTGCGCAATCGTGTCTTGCAGGTCGTTGTTGACGATGACGTAGTCGAATTCCCTGTAGTGGGAAATCTCGTCGCGCGCCTTGCCGAGGCGGCGTTCGATTTCCTCTTCGCTGTCCTGCTTACGTCCATGCAAGCGGTCGGCCAGCGTCGTCCACGACGGCGGCAGCAAAAAGACGGAAACCACATCGGCGGGCGCGGTTTCGCTCAGCTTGCGGTTGCCTTGCCAGTCGATGTCGAACAGCACGTCGCGGCCTTCGCTCAAGGCCTTTTCAACCGGCGCGCGCGGCGTGCCATAGAGGTAGTTGTTATAAACCAGCGCGTGTTCCAGCATGTCGCCTTTGGCGATTTGCTCTTCGAAGTTTTCGCGGCTGACGAAATAGTAATGGGTGCCGTCCACTTCGCCCGGGCGCATGGCGCGGGTGGTGGCGGATACAGAAATCATGGTTTGCGCATCTTGTTCGGCAATCGCGCGGCTGACCGTGGTCTTGCCGCCGCCGGGCGGGGATGCCAGCACCAGCATAATCCCGCGACGCTTCAGCGTCGAAGCCTTGGGTGCGGGAAACGTCGTGATGCTTGCTGCTGCCATCATCTTTCTTTTACACTTGCGCTGTGAGAATCTTGCTGGAGACTTGTTATAACCCGCACCCCCGCCGGATACAAGCACGCAGCCCCGCCGCAGCTCTGAAAGATTTACGATATGACAAATAAAAAGACCGTTCTGATTACCGGCGCATCCAGCGGCATCGGCCATGCCCTCGCCCTCGCCTATGCCGCGCGCGGCACGCGGCTTTTGCTGACAGGCCGCGACCTGAACCGGCTGGAGCGCGTGGCCAGCGATTGCCGCACCCGCGGGGCGGAGGCCGATATCAGCACCGTGCCGGTCACAGACCGCCTCGGCTTCGAGGCGCAAATCGAAAAATGGGACGATGCCCACCCCATCGATATCGTGATTGCCAATGCCGGCATTTCGGGCGGCAGCAGCGCGGGCGCAGGATTTTACGGCATCATGCACACCAATCTGGACGGCACGCTGCACACCGTCATGCCGCTGATTGAGCGCATGAAGACGCGCAAAAGCGGACATATCGCGCTCATGAGTTCCATGGCCGGCTGGCGCGGCATGCCAAACGCCCCCGCCTATAGCGTCAGCAAAATGGCGGTGCGGGCACTGGGCGAGGCGCTGCGCCCGCTGCTGGCGCCCGATGGCATCAAGGTATCGGTGATATTCCCGGGCTTCATCAAAACACCGCTGACGGATGTGAACAATTTCACCATGCCGTTTTTGATGGACGCCGACGAAGCCGCCGCCTGCATCAAAAAAGGCATCGACAAAAACCGCGCGCGCATCGCCTTCCCGCTGCCGATGCTTATTCTGTCGCGCCTTGTCGCCGCGCTGCCGTTGTGGCTGGGCGACCGCATTCTGGCGCGCGCGCCGAAAAAGCCTGGCTCTTAAACAAACACGCATGCAAAAAGCCGCACCTTGTCGGGTGCGGCTTTTGCTTATGCAGACGCTTTCTGATGCTTAACGCACCAGAATATTGCGGAACTGCCACGGGTCGCTTTCGTCGATGTCTTCGGCGAAAAGGCCGGGGCGGTTTTTGAGCGGCGTCCAGTCGGTATAATAACCCGCTATCTTGCCCAGATATTGTTTCTGGATGTCGAGGCAGCGCTGATAATCCATCTCGTCCGTCTCGACGATGCCAGCTTCGGGGTTTTCAAGCGCCCAGACCATGCCCGCAAGCACGGCAGACGTCACCTGCAAACCCGTCGCGTTTTGATATGGCGCCAACGCGCGCGTTTCTTCGATGGTCAGCTGCGAGCCGTACCAGTAAGCATTCTTGGCATGGCCATAGAGCAGCACGCCCAATTCGTCCGCGCCGTCCACGATTTCGGCTTCTTCCAGAATGTGATGCTGTTTTTGCGGATTGCCACTGCTGCCGAACATTTCATGGACCGACAAAACCGCGTCGTTCGACGGGTGGTAGGCGTAATGGCAGGTCGGGCGATAAGCGGGCGTATCGCCGCTGCCGACGGTATAATAATCGGCAATCGAAATCGCTTCGTTATGCGTGACCAGGAATGCGTATTGCGGGCCCGGCGTCGGGCACCAGCTTTGCACGCGGGTATTCGCGCCCGGCTGCAGCAGATAAATCGCAGCCTTGCAGCCGGTTTCATGGCGCTTGCCCGTGGGCGGGAACCATTTTTCATGACTGCCCCACCCCAGTTCCGCCGGCTGCAGACCTTCGGAAATGAAACCTTCGACAGACCATGTATTCACAAACACGCCCATTTTTTTGGGGTTTTTGCTGCGCTGGGTATCGCGCTCGGCAATGTGGATGCCCTTCACGCCCACTTGCTGCATCAGCTGCGCCCAGCCGTCGCGCGTGGTCGGGATATCGAATTTAACGCCGGTTTCGCGGGCGACATCGACCAGCGCCTGTTTTACAAACCACGACACCATGCCCGGGTTCGCGCCGCAGCAGGAAACCGCCGTGGTGCCGCCCGGATTATTGCGGCGTTCCGCCAGCACGGATTCGCGCAGCGCATAGTTGCTGCGCCCTGCGGTGCCGAGGCTTTCGTCGAAATAAAAGCCCAGCCACGGTTCAACCACCGTATCGATGTAGAAAGTTTTGTTTTCGCGGCACAGTTTCATGACGTCCAGCGACGACACATCCACCGACAGGTTGACGCAAAAACCCTGCCCGCCGCCTTGGGTCAAAAGCGGGGTCAGCAATTCGCGGTAATTGTCCTTGGTGACGTGGGTTTGCACAAAGCGGATGCCGCGTTCGTTCAAAAGCGCGATATCGTCATCCTGCGGGTCGATGACAACGAAACGTTCCTTGTCGTATTCGAAATGGCGCTCAATCAGGGGCAGCGTACCGCGGCCGATGGAGCCAAAGCCGATCATAACAATCGGGCCGGAAATTTTTGCGTACACTTGGTACGGGGTCGAAGACACGGGAACGTGATCGGTCATGATTTATGCAGAACCTCCATGGTTGCGCTGATTTCGGGGATAAGTTTTTAAGACGGCGCC
>DQGU01000141.1:13775-16203 GCA_003524565.1 Rhodospirillaceae bacterium | reverse complement strand
GTACCGCTGCGTTCAAGGGCGTCCATCACGTTGTCCTGTGACGCTTCGGTATCGGCGTTGTAATCGTCCTCGCGCGAGAGGGAAAACATGTAAGGAACGGAAATCGCGGTGGCCGTGCCGTAGGACCGCACATGCCGGAATGATACTACATTTTCAATGGCGGCGGTATAGGGGTTGGTTTTGCGTTCATACCCGTTCAGGCTGTAATTCATGCCGCGCTGCGTTTCGCCAAGAACCATGATGACCAGCCGCGGCGGGCGCGCTGCGCCGCTGCGCCGCACATCGGTCGCCAGCTGGCGATACGGCAGCTCGGCATTGAAATAGGCATTGTGTATATATTTATACGCCTGTTTGTAGGGGTAGGCGGGGTTGATTGTTTTGCGAAGGATTTTGTTATTGCGGCCGATAGCGGCGTAATCGTCGAAATGCGTTGCTGCAACCCCCATAACCAGTATGACGGAAAGCGCCGCCGACAAACCGCGCTGCCATACGGCTTTTTTAAACGTCAGTTTCTGTACGGGCAGGAAAGCCAGCAGCGCCAGCGGCAAAACCCCGGTCAGCAGGATTTGCAGCGCAAAAGAAAGGTTCAGGTAAGAACGGCTTTCGCCCATATCGGTCTGGGCGATGTTGGTGAACATATTGTCATCAAAGATAACGCCGTAGTGGTACATGCCGTAATTGAAAAGCGCGGCGGTTATAATGATAAACCCAAGCACGGGTTTGATAATGCGCCGTGCGGAAAGGGGCAGCAGCAGAATATTCAAAAGAGCCGTCAAAACCACAGGGGCGGTCATCAGCACGCCCAGCGAAAGACTGTTGCCTGTCTTGTAAATCTCGCCGATTTTTTCCCAAAAGCCGAGATTCAGCGCGGTCGCTATATATAAAGACGCCAGCAGGCAAAGCGAGACGGGGTTTATATTCCATGAAATACGCATGTTTATCCTGAATCAGGTGATTGCTGATTCAAAAATGCGCGTTCTAGCTGAAGGCAATCTGAAGGCGGCCGTAAATTTTAAACGGCAGATATGGATATAGAACCTTGGCCGCAGTGCGGTGCAGGTTTTAAAGGATAGCCGTTCTATGAAGGGGAAGTGGTGCCCAAGGGCGGATTTGAACCACCGACACGCGGATTTTCAATCCGCTGCTCTACCAACTGAGCTACTTGGGCGCTGGAAAGTGGTTATAAGCAAAAATGGACGGGCTGTCTAGGTATTTTTAACGTATTGAATAAAATAGGTTTTTTGGCGGTTTCGCGCATCCCCTTGCCGCAGCGCAGATTCACATATATCTTAAAGATATAAACAGGTTCGACCCCGTTTTCGGGGCGGGCACCGTGAAACAGACTTCGGGCTTCGCGCCCGCATCAACAGGCGAAGTGGACTTGATCGTGAGACAAGTACCGGCATATCTCATCATCGGCAACGGCCGCGTCGCGCGGCATACCGCCTGTTATTTTGATTTTCTCGGCATTCCCTATACAACATGGCACCGCGGCCTGGTGGAAGAAGACTTGCGCGCCAAAGCGGCTGCGGCAACGCATATTCTTATCCTTATCCGTGATGATGCGATTGAGGATTTCGCGCAGTTTCACCTCGCGGGTTTTCACGCGCTCAAAATCCATTTCTCCGGCGCGCTTGTTGTGGCAGGGGTGCATGGCGCGCATCCGCTGATGACCTTCGGGCCGGATTTGTACACGCGCGATAAATATCAAAGCATTCCATTTATCATCGAAGACGACGCGCCGGATTTTGCCGCACTGCTGCCCGGCCTGCCGAATACGCATGCGCGTATCAAAAAATCGGACAAGGCGAAGTATCACGCGCTTTGCGCCATGGCGGGGAATTTTTCGTGCCTGCTGTGGCAAAAACTGATGCAAAGCTTCGCCGCTGATTTCGCCCTGCCGCCCGAAGCGGCGCAGGCCTATTTGCGTCAGCAGACCGATAACCTGATTGCGGATTACACATCCGCGCTGACGGGGCCGCTCGCGCGCGGCGACGGCGCGACGGTGCAAAAACATCTGGCCGCCCTCAAGGGTGACCCGTTCCACGACGTCTATCAAAGCTTCATCGCCGCTTACGGCGCCAGCAAGGAGAAACTGAAATGATGAATATTTTTGATTTTGCCAAAAAGAAACAGGCCGGCGAGAAAATCACCATGGTCACCTGTTACGACTATACCAGCGCGGTTTTGGTGAACCGCAGCGATATTGATTGCATCCTTGTCGGCGACAGTGTGGCCATGACGATGCACGGGTTTAATTCAACCGTGCCCGCAACGGTGGATATGATGGCCATGCACACCGCCGCCGTTGCGCGCGGGGCGAAGGATAAATTTATCGTGGCGGATTTGCCGTTTCTGGCCTACCGCAAAGACCTTGGCGAAAATATCGCGGCCGTGCAGGCGGTGATGCAGGCGGGGGCGCATGCCG
>DQGU01000141.1:13308-13536 GCA_003524565.1 Rhodospirillaceae bacterium | reverse complement strand
ATGCAGGCGGGCGCGCATGCCGTGAAAATAGAAGGCGCGGCGGGCAATCAGGAACTGGTGCGCCACCTGACGGAATCCGGCGTGCCTGTCATGGGGCATATTGGCCTGACGCCGCAATTCGTGCATCTGCTCGGCGGCTACCGTGTGCAGGGCAAGACGGAAGAAAGCGCGAACCGCCTGAAGCAGGAGGCGCTGGCGCTGGAAGAAGCGGGCGCCTTCGCGCTGGTC
>DQGU01000141.1:0-13159 GCA_003524565.1 Rhodospirillaceae bacterium | reverse complement strand
CTGGGCGGCTACCGCGTGCAGGGCAAAACCGAAGAAAGCGCCAACAGGCTGAAGCAGGAAGCGCTGGCCCTCGAAGACGCCGGCGCCTTTGCGCTGGTCATGGAATGTGTGCCGACGGTGCTGGCGGCGGACATCACAAAATCATTGCGCATCGTCACCATCGGTATCGGTGCGGGCGCGGGGGCGGACGGGCAGGTTCTGGTGTTTCAGGATTTGCTCGGCCTCAATACAGATTTCCGTCCGAAATTTGTGAAGAATTTTATGAACGGCGCGGATTTGGTGACAAACGCGCTGAATGAATATAACCAAGCCGTGAAAACAGGAGCCTTTCCCGATGCCAACCATAGTTTCAACCCCGACCGAATGGCGCAGCCTGCGTAAATCGCTTGCGGGGCGCAGCGTCGGATTTGTGCCGACGATGGGTAACCTGCACGAAGGGCATATCGACCTCTGCCGCCGTGCGCGGGCAGAGAACGATATTGTTGTCGCCAGTATTTTCGTGAACCCGACGCAGTTCAACCAGGCATCGGATTTCGAGAAATATGCCCGTACGCTGGAGGCGGACAAAAAACTTCTTGCAGAGGCGGGCGTTGATTACCTGTTTCATCCGGACGCCAAGGATATGTATCCGGACGGATACAGCGTCAAAGTAGGCGAAGAAGAAATCGCCAAAGAGCTGGAAGGCGCTTTCCGCCCCGGCCATTTCACGGGCATGCTGACGGTGGTGATGAAGCTTTTGAACATCATCGGCGCTGAGCGCGCGTATTTCGGTGAAAAGGATTTTCAGCAGCTGCTTTTGGTCAAGAAAATGGTTGCCGCGCTGTTTATGCCGGTGGAGATTATCGCCTGCCCGACGGTGCGCGCGCAAAGCGGGCTGGCGCTCAGCTCCCGCAATGCCCGCCTGACGCCGGAGCAGCTGGAAAAAGCGCCGCTGCTGGCCGAATTGCTGCAAAGCGGCATGTCCGATGCCGCCGTGATGAAAAAGCTTGAAGAAGCGGGCTTTAAACCCGAATATGTCGATACCCGCTGGGGGCGCCGTTTGGCGGCGGCCTGGCTTGGGGATGTGCGGTTGATTGACAACGTGCCAGCCGTGAATGGCGGCGCAGCGCAAGATGCCGCCGGTCAACATAACGAGGTTTGCCATGCTGCTGTGTCTGGATGTGGGTAATACGCATATTGTCGGCGGTCTGTTCGGCGGCGACAAATTGCTGTTCCGTTTCCGCTATGCGACCAACCAAATCGGCACCGCCGACCAGTTCGGCATTTTCCTGCGCAGTATTCTTGGCACCAATAACATCGCCTATGAAAAGATTGCAGTGGTGGCGCTATCGTCCGTTGTGCCTGGTTGCAATTACACCATCCGTCACGCTATCAGCCAGTATTTTCCGGCTGCGGAATATTTCATCCTGCAGGCGGGCGTGAAGACCGGTATCAATATCAAATACAAAAATCCGGGCGAAGTGGGCGCGGATTTGATTGCAGGGGCGATTGGCGGGGTTGAGGCTTTCCCTGATAAAAACCTTGTCATCATCGACCTTGGCACCGCAACCACGCTGGCGGCGGTATCGCGCAAGCGGGATTTCCTCGGCGGCGTCATCATGCCCGGCATGCGCCTTGCGATGGAAAGTTTGAAATCCAACACGGCCAAGCTGATGGAAGTCGATATCGAAGTGCCTGAAACCTATCTGGGGCAATCGACGCGCGAATGTATTCAGCGCGGACTTTACTTCGGGCACCTTGGCGCGATGCGTGAAATTATTGCGGGCTACCGCAAAGAGCTTTTTGCAGGCGAAGATGTCACGGTCGTGGGCACGGGCGGTTTTTCGCAGCTGTTCCGCGATGAAAAAGTTTTCGACATCATCCTGCCCGACCTCGTGCTGCAAGGTGTGCGTCTGGCCTACGTCAATTCCAAGGCCGCGCAGGCGCGCCAGCAGGCGTAAGATTTTTATTTTATTATTTATCTGCGACGCGCGATTTTTGAAACTTCGCGCGGTTGGCCTGAATTTCGGCGCCGTTTTTCGCCGCCCATTCCGACAGCGCATTCACCGTATCGCAAAGCGACAGGCCAAGCGGCGTGAGGCTGTACTCCACGCGCGGCGGCACTTCGGGGTACACTTCGCGTCGCACAAGCCCGGCTTCTTCAAACGCGCGCAGGTGCTTGGTCAGCTCCCGCTGCGTGATGGGGGCGAGGCGGCGCTGGATTTCGCGAAACCGCAGCAACGTCTCCGGCGCATGGGCAAGGGTATAGAGAATCTTCACCGACCATTTATTCGCAATCAACCCGAGCGCGACGCTGGCGGGGCAATCACGCGGGTCTTCGTGCGCGTTTGTTTGGGGTGCTGCATTTTGCATGGTTTTGCCTTTATTGCTTAATGGTATGCAAATGGATACCATGTTGTAAATTACTGCCTACTATTCAAAGTATACCAGAAAACTATGATTATTCCATGCAGGCCGTGCGGCATTTTTTACGCGCGGCACCACAAACATTCTGACCGGAGAAAAAATACAATGAGAAAAACTTTTTATGCCGCGCTGGCGGCTGTGATGCTGTCATCCGCCCCTGCGCTGGCGGCGGAAACTTTTTACTTTGACCCCACCCATACCAGCGTGACGTGGCATGCGGGGCATTTTGGTTTTTCCACCCCCTCCGGCAAATTCGCGAGCGTGAACGGCAGCGTGACACTGGATGAGGAAATGCCGGAAAAAAGCAGCGTGGAAGTGACGATTGACACGGCCGTGCTGGTCACGGGCGTTGAGAAATTCGACGCGCATCTGAAAAGCGCAGACTTCTTGAACGTCGAAAAATTCCCCACGGCAAAATTCAAAAGCACGAAAGTGACGTTGACAGGGCAGGACAGTGCAATTGTTGAAGGCACGCTCACGATTTTGGATGTGACCAAACCGGTGGCGCTGGCCGTACGTCTGAACAAAACGGGCGAAAATCCCTTCACGCAGAAAAAACAGGTCGGCTTCACGGCGACCACGGTTATCAAACGCGCTGATTTCGGCATTGTCTATGCGCTGCCGAACGTGCCGGATGAAGTAAAAATCGACATCGAAGCCGAAGCGGCTTTGAAATAAGAGCGCATAAAATGACGCACGGGCCGCAGACATTGCCGAGCTTTTTTCTGCCGCATGGGGGCGGCCCGTGCTTTTTCATGGACTGGAGCCCGCCGGATATATGGCGCGGCATGGAAACTTTTTTGCGCGGCGCTGTCGCGGCATTGCCCAAACCGCGCGCGGTGGTGGTGATTTCCGGCCACTGGCATGCGCCTGCCTTTACCGCTGGCGCGCATCCGGCGCCGCCGCTGATTTACGATTACTACGGCTTTCCGCCGCATACTTACGAACTGACATATCCGGCGGCGGGCGCGCCTGCGCTGGCGGCGGATATTGCGGCAATGCTGGCGGATGCCGGATTGCCTGCGGCGGTGGATGACACGCGCGGCCTTGACCACGGGGTTTTTATTCCCTTCAAGCTGATATATCCGGATGCGGATATTCCGCTGGTGCCGCTGTCCTTGCACGAAAACATGGATGCGGAAATGCATTTGAAGGCAGGGCAGGCGCTGGCGCCGCTGCGCGATGATAACGTGCTGATTGTCGGCAGCGGCATGAGTTTCCACAACCTGCGGCTTTTGATGACCGGCCGTGCCGATACGCCGGAGGCATGGGCGTTTGACAATTGGCTGACAGCGGCGGCGACGGCAACGCCGGTTTCGCGCGTGCGTCAGCTGGCCAATTGGGAATCAGCGCCCGGCGCGCAGCAGGCACATCCGGAGGCGGAGCATTTGCTGCCCCTGATGATAGCCGCAGGCGCGGCGGGTGATGGCGCAGGCGCGCGCATTTACCACGAAAAAGTCATGAGCGCGCCGATATCGGCCTACCGCTTCGGCTGAATAAAAAAAACAGCGCCGCAGAGGGCGCTGTTTTTTTGTATCAAATCTAAAGCCGATTATTTTTTGACTTCGACTTTGCGTGTCGCGGGCAGGGTGGCGAGAACGTCCAGCTCTTTGCCGCCGCAGGTGACATGGCCGAAGCCGCCGGCGCTTTTGCCGTTTTCAACGTCATAAACGATGTTGTCGTTTTTATCGGCGCTGACGCCCGCGGGGACGTAGTCAAGCTTCAGGCCGTGGCGCGCGCGCCAGGCGATGTTGTGGTCGGCGCAGGAACTGTCGCCGCTGACGCCGATACCGCCGATGATTTCGCCTTTGTCGTTATAAAGCGCAAGGCCGCCACCGAAGACGTTCACGCCGCCGATACGCTCGCCCGTCATGGGGTCTTTGGACGAACCGAAGTCTTTGGCCGCGCCGTCGTAGGCGGCGTCGGTATCAACGGGGTTGCTTTCCTGCAGGCCGAACAGGCTGCCGCCCGGCTGCGTCGCGCTGTAAAGGTTGGCCGTCGAAAGGGCGAGGCCTTTGAGGCTGAAAGCGTTTGCGGTATTGGCTTTTTGCGCGGAAATCACGCGGCTGCCCGGCCACTGTGCATCGACGGTGTCGCCGGTGAAAGCGACAGCGCAAACGCGGCCGCTGCGGTCAACCACGGTGCCCCACATATCAAGGTTAAAGCCGCCGTTATCCGCCTTGCGCGCGGCGCCCAGCGCTTCTTTCAGCGCGGCATGGTTCGGTAATTTTGCGCAATCGGCAAGCGCGGGGGAAGCCGCGAAGCTGGCGGCCAGCACGCAGGCAACAAATAGTTTTTTCATCGTATTTTTTCTTTCTTGGATGGAGACTAAATGCGCCGGTAGTCCGGTCGTCCGACGAAGCGGTAATCCGGTTGTCCGGTCAGGAGCGGGCGATGTGACGCCCATGACCGTTATAGGCCATGACGCGGGGGTGGTCATGCCCTTTATTGTGAACGAGCGTTCAAGTTTATTTGCCGAGGTAAACCTTACGCTTTTCGCTCAGCGTGGCGGTGCGGCGTTTGCGCGTGATTTCGATGATGCCAAGGCGGGTAAAGCCGTGCACCTCCGCCGCCGCATGGTCGCCGAGCAAAAGCTGCTGCATGACGTCCGAGAGGCGAATACGCTCCGACTTCTGGTTCATGCCGATGAAATCGACAAGGATAGCGCCGCTGAGATTCCGCAGGCGGATTTGCCGCGCGGTTTCGGCGGCGGCTTCCTGATTGACGGCGGCAATGTTGGTGGCGCTGCCCTGGTTCACGTCAATCATGATAACGGCATGCGTGGGCTCGATGATGATAGAGCCGCCGCCCGCGAGGGGTACGATTTGCTCCTCCAGCATCTCCAGTTCCGAATAAATATCATTGATGTCATAGAGGCGCTGGCCGGGTTTTTCGGGGCGGAACAGGCGCAGGCGTTTGGATTCCGCAAGCGGCGGTTCGTGCCGCGCCGCCCATTGCATGACGATTTCAAGGCAATGTTTGCTGCCTGCATAAATGTGGTCAAAACGCGCGGCGCTGTAATCGTTGAGCGCGCGCAGCGCGGCATTCGGCCCTGCACGGACAAGTCGCGGGCGCTCGCCGCTGGTTTCGGTCACGGCCTGTATCTGTTCCCACTCCGCGCGCAGCAGATTGGCTTCGGTCTGCATTTGCTCTTCGCTGGCATGCTCTGCATTCGGCTGCACCAGCCAGCCGCCTTTGCCTTTCAGCTTGGCGGTGAATTTCAGGACTTTTTCGTTTTCGATGTTCGACGAAATCGTGACCTGCCGCGCCACGGGGCTATGCGTCAGATATTGGCCGGAAAGATTAACCAGCATCGTCAGGCGCGGCATTTTGTGCTGTTCATGCAGGCTCAGGCGTTTGGCTTCGGCACGCACCTGCACCAAAATCATCTGGCCGGGCTTCAGCAAATCGGCGATGCCGCTGTGGTCGGCCGCTTCGCCGCTGTTTTGCAGGTACACATATTTTGCAGGCAAAAGCCCCGTGACGCCGCCGCCAAGGTCGATAAGCGCGGCATCCAGTTTTTTGTCGATTTTAAGAACCTTGCCCAGATAGACAGAACCCCAGCAGGCATCCTGGTCGAGCGCATCGACGTAAAGGTCGGTCAATATGCCCCGGCGCAGCACTGCGGCGTGCAGGCGGCCGTCGATGTCGTCGATGTAAAGCTCAATCCCGCTCATATCCCGCACCTTTCAGCATCTGCATGGTTTCGGCGAGTGGCAGGCCGACGATGGCGGTGTAAGAGCCGCTGATAAACGGCACAAATGCCGCCGCAAGCCCCTGAATAGCATAGCCGCCGGCTTTGCCTTTCCACTCCATGCTTTTGATATAGGTCTCGATGTCGTCTGCGGAAAGGCGTTTGAATTTGACGGTCGATGTGACGGGGCGGGTGCGCTGCGTGCCGTCCGCGGCAATCACGGATATAGCGGAAATCACGCGGTGGCGGCGGCCGGATAAAAGCGCAAGGCAGGCGCGCGCCTCGCCCTCTGTCTCGGCCTTGGGCAATATGCGGCGGCCGCAGGCGACCACGGTATCGGCAGAAAGAATAACCGCACCCGCATGTGCGGCTTTGACCGCGGCTGCTTTTTCCGCGGCGATGCGCTGCGCATAGGCGAGGGGTAATTCGCCCTTTTTCGGTGTTTCGTCGATGTCGGCGGGCGCAACCGCATCGGGCGTGATGAGCATCTGACGCAAAAGGTCGAGACGGCGCGGGGAAGCCGAGGCCAGTATGAGCCGTGGCAGGGGCCGCGGCAGGCTATCCGCTGTCATCGCGCGGCGCCTTATTTGTGGCGGAAGGTGATACGGCCTTTGGTCAGGTCGTAGGGGGTCATTTCAACAGTGACGCGGTCGCCTTCGAGAATGCGGATTTTGTTTTTACGCATCTTGCCCGAGCTATGGGCGAGGATGATGTGGCCGTTGTCCAGCTTCACGCGGAATTTGGCATCGGGCAGGAGTTCCGTGACGGAGCCTTCGAAACTCATCAAGTCTTCTTTTTCAGACATATTTTTCCAGTTTTTCGTTAAGTTAAAGCACTTCTGTGCCACGCATGTGTAGCACATACAAGAGGCTAAATAAACGCCGTGCGGTAAGTTTATCCAGAATCACGCGCTCTTCGAGCATTTCGGCCAGCATCTCCGCCCCCTCGTCATGGATGGAGCGGCGGCCGGCGTCAATCGCCTCCAGCCGGTGCATCTGTCCGGCGCGGGCGGTTTTATAGAAATTGTCGCATAAAATCACATAGTCGTGGATGTGCTTGCGCAGGCCGCCAAGGGGCAGGCTGATATCGTCTTCCTGCGCGCTCATGACGCAGCGCACGCGGATGTGCACGCGCTGTTCAAGTGCCGAAAGGGCAAGGCGCAGGTGATAGGGGCCGGGTGCGGAATCATTCTGCGCAAGACGGAAGCTGTTTTCGACCAGAAGGTCGGAAATCGCGCGGTGGCGTTCCATTTCGATATCGGCGGAGCGGGTCATCAGGCTGCCGCCATCGAGGACGACGTCGATGATTTTGCCCGCCTGCGGGGTGGTGGTCTGGCCGGTTTGCGGGCTCACGCTCAGGCTGCCTCTTCCTTCAGGCGTTCCAGCTTGGCGCCGACGCCGGAGAGTTTCTCGACGATGTTTTCATACCCGCGGTCAAGGTGATAAATGCGGTGCACCGTGGTCGCGCCCTTGGCGACAAGTCCCGCCAGAACGAGAGACACCGAGGCGCGCAAATCTGTCGCCATCACATCCGCGCCTTTCAGCATCGGCACGCCGCGCACAAGGGCGGAAGAGCCATGCACGGTGATATTCGCGCCCATGCGGATAAGCTCCGGCGCGTGCATGAAACGGTTTTCGAAAATCGTTTCGGTGACCATGCCCGCACCCTCGGCAATCGTCAGCATGGACATCAGCTGTGCTTGCAGGTCGGTGGGGAAGCCGGGATACGGCTCCGTCATCACGTCGATGCCGCGCAGGCGGTCACGCACGCGTTTGACGGTGATGCTGTGCTCGGCTTCGTTTTCGACCAGGCTGACGCCGGCTTTGTGCAGCGGCTCCAACAAATAATGGATATGGCGGTTGTCCGCGTGGTTCAGCGTCAGCGTGCCGCCCGTCATGGCCGCGGCCATGATGAAGGTGCCGGCCTCGATACGGTCGGCAACGACGGCATGTGTGATACCTTTGAGCGAGGATACGCCGCGGATGGTGATTTTATCGGTGCCGAGGCCCTGAATATCTGCGCCCATGGCAATCAGGCACTCGCCGAGGTCAACGATTTCCGGCTCGCGCGCGGCGTTGAAAAGCACCGTGGTGCCCTTGGCCAGCGTGGCCGCCATCAAAAGGTTTTCAGTTGCGCCGACGGAAACTTTGGCAAAATGGATTTGTGCGCCTTTAAGGCCGCCCGCAGGCGCCTTGGCGTTGATGTAGCCGTCTTCAAGCGAAATCTCCGCGCCCATTTGCGCAAGGCCGTCGATGTGCAAATCAACGGGGCGCGAACCGATGGCACAGCCGCCGGGCAGGGACACTTTTGCTTCGCCATGGCGCGCCAGCAGGGGGCCGAGCACCAGAATGCTCGCGCGCATCTGGCTGACCAGTTCATAGGGCGCGACGCAGCTGGTGATGTTTGTGGCGTCCAGCGTCATGCGTTTTGAAGCCGGGTCGTAAGCCGTCTTCACGCCCAGCTTGTTCAGCACAGCGCAAAGCGAGCCGACGTCCTTGAGGTCGGGGACGCGGTTCAGCGTCAGCGGCTCGCCCGTCAGGATGGCTGCGGTCATAAGGGGCAGCGCCGCGTTTTTCGCGCCGCTGATGTCGATGTGGCCATTCAGTTCGTGGCCGCCGTATATGCGAATTTTTTCCATGCCTGCTTTTTCTCATAAAAGCGGCGATGACTTCAAGTCTTGCGGCGTGGAAATTTGCTCTTATTATTCATAATAAACAGTAGAAATTTATATAACCAGTACCTTAAGCCGACTTGTGGATACGGTTCATTTCGGCGGCGCTGTGCAGTTTTATATGCTGCTGGAACGCGGCGAGGGAGGAAAAATGCACTGCGGCGCTGGTGCTGTGCCCGCCGCCGCGAATGCCGAAGGCCTTGCACAGATAGGCGGCAACCGCGCTGGCATCGGGCGCGCCGTCCGAGCGCAGGCTGATGGTGACAGAGCCATTACCCTGCACATACCATGCCCCGCCAAGGCCGGATTGGGTCTTCTCACCCAGCTGGACAAGCCATGTGGATATATAACGCCCGAAGTTCTGCACATCCGCATTGACCAGCGGCACCCAGACGGGCGCGGCGCCTTCGGCCAGTTGCAGGGGCGCATACATGACGTTGTCGTCCAGTTTGCTGATGCGCGTATCCTGGTCGTGCATGATGTTGCGGCCAAGCGCGACAAGGTCTTCCATCGACAAATGCGACATCGCCAGAAACGATTGGAACGCCGTTTCAATCGATGTGATGTTTTTGGAATCGACCAGTGCGGCGGCGGCGTAATCGTTTTCGCTCTCCAGCAAATTCTGCCCCAAATCCATCTTGGCGATAAGCTTGAAAAACACGGGCGGCAGCGTATCGGGGAAAAGATATTCCCAGACCATATTGGCGGCGGAGGGATGCTTGGCATCAATGCGCAGGTGCAATTCGGGCACGCCGTCGCCTGCGGGCGGGGCGAAGCCTTGCAGCTGCTCTGCCGCGCTTTTGTGGTGGTCGGCGACAACCACGCGCGCGGCGCGGGCGGGCGGCGTCAAAAGCTCGGTCAGGAAGGCGCGGGTGGGCGCGACATCGACGAAAACGACGTCCATGGTCTCGGCGATGCCTTCGCCAGCCAGATGGCCGCGGATGGTGTTTTCAGCCTCTTCGATATTGTGGTGGCCATAGGGGATGTAGTCGAGGCGCACGTCCGCATCGCCCCCCCATTTGCAATGCACCGCCCAGGCCGAGGCAAGGCCGTCGATGCAGTCCATGTGGTAAATGACCAGAAGATGCCGATTGTATTTATAATTCAAAGGTTTCACCGCATGAAAAGCTGCGCATCCCGCCGTTTGCGCGGGCGCATCTGCCTCCGATATTGCCTTGAGTCCCAAGGGGCGGCAAGGGGCGATAAGGGTTGACCCCGATATGTAAACATTTTATACCTGTGCTCTCTTGCAAATAAGGATACACAGGATGGTTCTGGGGCTCAGCCAGAAAGAACGCAATGCCGCTTTGTGGACGGCGCTGAAAGGCGGAAAGGAAGAGCCTATCCGTCAGGCGTTGGCGCGTGGGGGCGATCCCGATATGATAGCGCCCGAAACCGATGCCTGCGTTTTGGCCTGGGCGGCCGAACAGTATTATTCAAGTGACGCGCGTGAACGCTGCCGCCTGCTTTTGGAAGGCGGGGCGAACCCGAACCTGCCGTCGGGTGACAGCGGCAATACGCCGATGCACTATGTCGCACGCCGGGCGCACCGCGACATCCTCGCGTTGATGCTGGAAAAAGGCGGCGATGGGCTTTTGAAAAACAAACACGGGCAAACCCCGCTATCGCAGGCGATTTCGCAGCGCGACTGGCAGAGCATGGATGCGATGCTGAAAAGCGGTTGCCTCGACCGCCTGCCGCAGCCCGTCGCGGGGGACCGTGACAGCATGCAGGTTTTCGCCCTGCTGCGCGAGGTTATCGAACAAGGCGGTCATCCGCATTATTTCCAACCGCTTCTGGACAAAATTCCGGATATCAACGTCGGGCTTTCGGCGGGGTACGGGCTCGCACATTCGGCGGTGGCGAAATCCAACGTCGCCGCGCTGGATGCGCTGACGGCGCGGCCGGAATTCGATATCGATGCCGTTTTGCGTGGTGGTCGTACCTTGCTGCATATCGCGATTGGCAGCCAGAATTTTGACATGGCGCAATCGCTTATCGGCAGGGGTGCGCGCGTGGACATGGCCGATGAGCGCGGTCGCTTGCCGCTGGATGTGGCCGCGCAGCAGGGCTCCGTCTCGCTCATGAACACTATCATGAAAAAAATGCGCGAAGCGTCAGGGGCGGAGCAGGTGGATATTGCGGTGCTGAACCGCGCCTTTTTGCTCTCTGCCGAAAACGGTCATGCGCGTGCGGCCGAAGTGCTGCTGCGCGCCGGCGCCGAAAAAGATGCCGTGAACGACAAGGGCGAAACCGCGCTTATTCTGGCGACCAAAGGGCAGCATACCGAAGCCGTCAAAATGCTGATTGTGAAGCATGATGTCGATACGCAGCAGCCGGATAATGCGGGCATGATTGCCTATGACCATGCGCAGGAACATAAGAAAAAAGGCAAGGCGGAGCTGGCCGATTACCTGATTTTGTTCCAGCCGGGGTATGAACCGCCGCCGCCACCGCCGCCGCCGCCGCCGCCCATCGACCATAACCGCTATGTGAAGGCGAGCGACGCCAGTATCGACGTCAAAGAAAAAGGCCTGACCATGACGTTCAATTTCTGGACGCAGCAGGTGATCTTCCGCGACCCTGAAATCAAACAGGGCAGCAACATGACCATCCTGAAGTTCGAAGACATTCCGCGTCAGGAAGCCATCGCGGAGGCGCGCGAAATGCTGCAACGCCTCGGCGGCAAACCGCCCGAATACGCCAGCATCGGCGCACAGAAAAAAGGCGGCCTGAGCATGCCGTCCAAGCCGTCCTGATTTTTCTTTTTCATTTAAGTTTTACGCGCGCGCCGCTTACATCTTCGGCAACGTGACGCCTGCTTGTTTCATGTATTTGCCGGCGCGGTCGGCGTAGGACACTTCGCAGGGCGTTGCCCCTTGGAAAAACAGGAACTGCGCGATGCCTTCGTTCGCATAGACTTTGGCGGGCAGGGGGGTGGTGTTGGAAATTTCCAGCGTGACCTGACCTTCCCATTCCGGCTCCAGCGGGGTTACGTTCACGATAAGGCCGCAGCGTGCGTAGGTGCTTTTGCCAAGGCAGACCACCAGCACGTCGCGCGGGATTTTAAACGTTTCCACCGTGCGGCACAGCACGAAGGAATTGGGCGGAATGACGCAAACGTCGGTCTTGCGCGTGACAAAGCTGTCGTTGCTGAAATTTTTGGGGTCAACAATCGCGTTATCGACATTGGTGAAAATCATAAACTCATCCGACAGGCGGCAGTCATAGCCGTAGGAAGACAGGCCGTATGAAATCACGCCCTCGCGTTTCAGGCGTTCTTCGAACGGCGTAATCATGCCGTGGTTGAGCGCTTGTTCGCGGATCCAGCTATCGGGCATGATGGGCATGTTCAGTCTTCCTTTTCGTTTGTCGGGTGTGTCTGCGTGTCCGGTTGTTCGGCGCGGGCGCGGGTTTGCTGCTTGCGCTTCATCAGGTTCGCGCGCAGCGCTTCGGCACGCGCGGCGGCCTTTTTGTTTGCGGGTTTGTTTTTGTCGTTGGTCATGCGCACGAAACTAACGGCGGCGCGGGGGCGGGGTCAAGCGCGGAAATGCGCCAGTGCATTAAGTGATTCAGGAGCATTATTCGTCCGATTCTGAGTATATATGGGGGTGATGTATTTGAATTTAATGCGTTTTTCACGCCGTGCTGGACGCGGTACAAAAGCACCGCTAGGCTAAAATTGTAAGCATGAAAAACATCACATCTTACATCACTGAAATCCCCCACAACTCAACCAAAGGAGACAGCATGAGCAATTGGCTCAAGCGTGTATTCGCACGCGTAACCGGACGTTCCACCGAAGAGAAGGCGCAGGAAAGCGGCCTCGGCCGCAGTTTCGACGCCGCCAATACCAACCGCAAATCGACCGGCGGTTCATCCACCCGCAGCGTCGCCAAACGCCGCACGGCATCATCCCCCGGATACGGCAGCACCAGCCGCCGCACGTCGGATGATACTTATATCCATACCAGCCCTATCTGGTATTCGTCGGGCGATAGCGGCTCTTCCGGCAGCTACGACAGCGGCGGCTCCTGCGATAGCGGTGGCGGCGGCGGAGATGGCGGCGGGGGCGGTGGCTGCGATTAAGCCCTGACTTCCGACTAAAATCACCGGAACTATGCACTACACGGGAGTTGCTGAAAGGCAGGCTCCTTTTTTAATGGGTGCTTTTTACGGCAGCACGGGCGCGCGCAGGGCTAAATGGCTGAAAAAGATTGCGAAAACGGGCGTTTGGCAGGGGCGGAAACGATGCTTGTTTATTTTGGAAAAGTGGTGTAATTTGCGCCCCTGTCCGGTCAGGCTGGCTATCTTTAGCCCCATCCGCGCCGATGCTGTTGTAGCTCAGTGGTAGAGCACTCCCTTGGTAAGGGAGAGGTCGAGAGTTC
>DQGU01000180.1 GCA_003524565.1 Rhodospirillaceae bacterium | reverse complement strand
ATACGAAGCGAAAGAGGCAAACCTCTATGAAAGCAGCCTTGAAACCGGCTCTCGAAAACCTCGACAAGGCGCTGGCGCGTCTTGAGACGGCGGTTGATAAACGCCTGCAAACCGAACAGCGCGGCAAGAGCGAGCCGCAGCTCGACCTCAGCGCGCGCAACGAGCGCGAGGTGAACCGCAAGATTGCGGCGCGTCTCGACCAGACCATTGACCGTCTGGAAACGCTGCTGAGCGAAGACGCGTAAAGCCGATAAAAATATTTTCCGAGGGAAAAATCCTATGGCCGAAGTGAATATCTCCATCAACGGACGCATCCACGAAATCAGCTGCGACAGCGGGCAAGAAGGGCGCGTTGTTGACCTCGCATCCTACATCGACCAGCGTTTGCAGCAAATCGCGCGCAGCGGCGCGGCTTATAACGACGCACATCTGCTGGTGCTGACCGCACTGGTGATTGCGGACGAGCTGTTCGAAACCCGCGAGAAACTTTCCGCTGTCTCCGCCGCACCTGTGGCGGCGCCTGCCGGCAAAGCCCGCAAAGGTGAAGAAGCGGCAGCACCCGCGGCCAATCCGGAAGAGGAAAAAGCCATGGCGCAGCTGATTGAAAAGCTGGCCAAACGCATCGACGGTATCGCCGCGCGGGTACAAGCGGCGTAATCAAAAGCCTCGCGCGGGTACAAGCGGCGTAAGCTTTGCGCCGAAAAGCCAATAATTGCAGCCTGATAGCGCCTTCGTGCCTGTAAATGCACGGAAAACGTGACTTTTTGCGTATTTGCCCCTACATTACGGGCGGAAGGTTGCTGCGGCGTGCGTGAGACAGCACTGTCCCAGAGGCCGATGATCTTTCGCTTGGGGGCTGTCCCTGACCGGGCCGTGGTTCGGTCACTATGGTCCCCACCTTGTTGTACAAGGGCCTAGCGGATATCCCCGTCCACGGCGCAGGTGGCACCTTCCACTTTTTTTCAATCGACGCCAGCAGTCTTAATTCCGATGTCCAGCAAGAACGAGCTTCGACAAGCCGCCTTCAAGCGCCGTCTGGCCTTGCCGCCCGCGCTTTGCGCCGATGCCTGTGCGCGCATCACGGCGCGTTTTCTGGACGAAGTGCCGCTGCCGCCTGCGGGCGCGGTGATTTCCGGTTATGTGCCCGTGAATAACGAAGTCGATGTGTTTCCGCTGATGACGGCGCTGATTGAACGCGGTTACCGCTGCGCTGTGCCGCATAATGTGGAGCGTGACTATGTGCTGGAATTTCTGGAGTGGACGCCGCAGACTAAACTTTATAACGGCCTTTACAATATTCCGCAGCCCGACCCGCGCGAAGCGGAATCGCTGCTGCCGGATTTGTTGATTGTGCCCATGGTGGCGTTTGATGCGCAATGCAACCGCATGGGATATGGTTCGGGTTATTTCGACCGCACTTTTGCGCATTTGCGGGTGTTTCACAAATTCAGCGCTGTCGGCATCGCCTTCGAAGCGCAAAAAGAAACAGAAGTGCCGATAGACCGGCATGATTACCGCCTGGATGGTGTGGTGAGCGAAGCCGCTTTTTACCGCGCAGTACCGGGAAATAAGAAAGAATAAAAATGAGAATACTTTTCCTTGGCGATATTGTGGGGCGCGATGCGCGCGATGCTGTGACATCGCAGCTGGCCGATATCCGCCGCGACTATAAAATCGATGCCGTTATCGTGAATGCCGAAAATGCGGCGCATGGTTTTGGCGTGACGGCGCAGATTTGCGACGACCTTTACAAGGCAGGGGTGGATTGCATTACGACCGGCAACCACGTCTGGGACCAGCGCGAAATCATGTCGTATATCGATAGCGCGCCGCGCCTTTTGCGCCCGATAAACTTCCCCGACGGCACGCCGGGCCGCGGCGCCAGCATCATTGAAACCGCGCGCGGGCAAAAAATTCTGGTTGTGAACGCCATGGCGCGTTTGTTTATGGATGCGATGGATGACCCCTTCGCCGCGATGGATAAACTGTGCAAAACCTACCGTCTTGGCAAGGACGTGCAGGCGATATTCCTCGATTTCCACGGCGAAGCAACCAGCGAAAAAATGGCCATGGGGCATTTCCTTGATGGCCGCGTTTCTTTTGTTGTGGGCACGCATACCCATGTGCCGACGGCGGATACGCGCGTGCTGCCCAAGGGCACGGGCTATCAGACCGATGCCGGCATGTGCGGCTGCTATGACAGCGTCATCGGTATGGATGCCAATATTGCCGTCAACCGTTTCATCCGCAAGCTGCCGGGCGAAAAACTGCGTCCTGCCGAAGGTGCGGTAACGCTGAGTGGTGTTTTGTTCGATGTTGACCCCGCCACCGGCCTTTGCAAGCAAGCACTGCCGTTCCGCAAGGGTGGGCAGCTTATCGCCACGCAGGCACCAGCCGCATAATTCTTTAAATAAGGTTTCCGAAGGAGAAAGCCATGACCACCGCATCGACCCGCAAAAAAGCTTCGCCCGCGCGCTATATCAAAACGCTGGCCATGGCAGGCGCTTTTGCGCTGCTGGGCTTTGGCCTGACGGCATCGTACACGGCGCAGGGAGAAGAGGCGCATACATTGTCGCCCGCCGGCATGCGCGTCGAACCGCTGAGCATCGTCAAGGAAGACGGCACGCGCGAGACGTTTTCGGTCGAGGTTGCCGAAACCATGGTGCAGTTGCAGATGGGCCTGATGCACCGCACCGAAATGCCCAAGGATGCGGGCATGCTGTTTTATTTTGGCGGCGGTGAGGGGATTGTTTCGTTCTGGATGAAAAATACACTTATCCCGCTGGATATGATTTTTATCCGCGGTGACGGCGTGATTGTGAATATTCATGAAAACGCAGAGCCGAAGTCGCTTGCGAGTGTTTCGTCGCGCTTTCCGACCCTGGCGGTTCTTGAAGTGAACGGCGGCGAGGCGCGTGCGCGCGGCATAGAAATTGGCAACCGTGTGGAGCATCATTATTTCGGCGCCGCCCGCGGCGAGACGCCTGAAAACAAAACGCAAGAGCCCGAAGACGCCGAGGGTGCGGTAAAAAAAGACGATACCCCCCAAACCAAGACAGAGCCTGCGCCGCTGCCATCGCCGGAGCTGGATATCGAGTCTCCGCGCCTTTTGGAGCGCAGCCGCCAGCAAGGGCTGGATGCTGACGTGCAGCAAAGATAAACGGCTCTCTTCGGTGGCGCGGATAAGCCCTTTGCCGCCAAGGGGATACGCCATGGTCTTGCAAGTCCATGAAATACCTTGATTTTGCCTTGGCCAAGGGGTATATAAACCCTCAGCCACGGAAAAACGGAGTGTAGCGCAGTCCGGTAGCGCGCCTGTTTTGGGAGCAGGATGTCGGGGGTTCAAATCCCTCCACTCCGACCATTTTTCCGCGGGGAAAGAGAAAATAGGTACGAAAAATGAAAGCCAGGATTTACAAACCTGCAAAGAACACCATGCAGTCCGGCCGCGCGACCACCGCCGAATGGGTGCTGGAATATGAACTTGAAACGCCGCGCCGCCCCGAGCCCCTGATGGGCTGGACCTCTGCCGGTGATACGCTCAACCAAGTGCGTATGAAATTCTCCAGCAAAGAAGCCGCCGTCGCTTTCGCAGAGGGGCATGGCATGGATTATTCCATCGCCGCAGATGCGCCGCGCCGCGTGACACCGCGCAGCTATCTCGACAACTTCAAATACCGTCCGGCAGAAGAAGAGGCGTAAAGCCTCTCTATGCCACTTTACGGCGCAGGCGGCTTATGCGGCGGCTTTGCCGTTTCGGCGGGCGCATTCCCTTGCGGCTTTGCGGGCGCGAGGGTGCTTGTAATCTCCGGCTTGCTTTCCAGCGTTTTGTGAATGGGGCATTTGTTGGCGATTTCCAGCAGCCTTTGGCGCTGCATATCGTCCAGCGGCCCCTCCAGGGTAATCTCGCGCGTAATCACATCGCGCTTCACGTTATCCGCGCCCACTTCCTTGTGGTGCGTCAGCGCAACCGTCACGCCCTCCAGCGGCCATTTTTTCTGGTTCGCATACATGCGGATGGTCATTGACGTGCAGCTGCCCAATGCCGCCAGCAGCATGTCATAGGGCGCGGGGCCGCTATCCAGCCCGCCCACGTCTTCCGGCTCGTCGGTGATGAAGATATGGCTGCCGCTTTTGACTTCCTGCGTAAACGTGCCGTCGCCGGTTTCGCGGACGGTGACTTTGGTTGGTTGCTGGCTCATAACAAACCTCGCGTTTGATGGGGCTGTGGATAAACCGACTCTACGCCCGCCCGCCGCGCGCGGCAAGGGCTGGCGGGGCGGGCAAAAAACCGGTTTTGGGACGCCTGACGTAAAAACAAAGACTTAGCGGGGTCTGGCGCGAAAATTGCCAGATTTACGGCATTTCTTTCTTGCCAAATGCGGGGAATTTGCTAAATAAAACTCCACCACATGTTCCCTGGTAGCTCAGTGGTAGAGCAAGCGACTGTTAATCGCTTGGCCGCAAGTTCGAACCTTGCCCAGGGAGCCATTTTTCCTCTCCTCTACATCCTCGTTTTCGCGTCTTGCCGTTTTCCGGCTGTTTCGCGCTATACTGTTTCGGTTATTGACCCAAAGCAGGGGCGCGATGAAACGGCGGCAGTTTTTAAAAGCGGGGCTGATGTCGGCGGCGGGGGCTGCGGCCTTGGCTGCGGGCGGATGGGGCGCATGGGCGCGGCCGCTTGAAAACGATGCCGATGCCGCGCGTGCCGAAACCGGCGGCGGCATAGCCGTCAACGATGTCCACGGACAGATAAACCGCACATTGGTCAGCGCCATACACCGCCCTGAAAACGGGGACGAAGTCGCGGCACTGCTTGCGCCCGCGCGCGGCGTTGCCGTTTGCGGCGGGCGGCACGCCATGGGCGGGCAGCAATTCGCGGCAGACAGGCCGCTTCTGGACATGCGCCAGATGAACAAGGTGCTTTTTATTGACCGCGCCGCGCAAACCGTGACGGCGGAGGCGGGGATTACATGGCCGGAAATGGTCGCCCGCCTGAACGAAGACGCGCCGGAGCTATCGATTATTCAAAAACAAACCGGCGCCGATGATTTGACGCTGGGCGGCGCCTTGTCATCCAACGTGCATGGCCGCGGCCTTTCCATGCAGCCGATTATCAGCAATGTGGAATCTTTTCACCTGCGCGCGGCGGATGGGGAAATTCTGAATTGCAGCCGCGATGAAAATGCGGAGCTGTTCCGCCTTGCCATCGGCGGCTATGGCCTGTTCGGCGTTATCGAAGATGTCACGCTGCGTCTGATGCCGCGGCGCAAATTGCGGCGGGAAGTTGCGATGTTGCCGCTCTCCGCCCTGATATCCGCCGTGCAGGAAAAAATAGCGGCCGGATATTGGTATGGCGATTTCCAGTATAAAACAGACCCCGCAGCGGATGATTTCATGCGCACGGGTGTTTTTTCCTGCTACAAACCCGCCGAAGACGATGCGCCGCTGACGCCCGCGGGGCAGGGGCTTGCGCTGGAGGACTGGCAAACGCTTTACCGCCTCGCCCATGACGATAAAAAAGCCGCGTTTGAAAAATACAGTGCCTATTATCTGGCCAGCCACGGCAATGTCTATTGGTCGGACAGCTGCCAGATGAGCACTTACATGAAAAACCAGAACCTGCGCTATGACGCGGAAAAGGGGAATACGGGCGCGGCGTCGTCACTGGTTATCAGCGAAATATATGCGCCGCACGATGCGCTGGAGCCGATGATGGAGGCTTGCCGCCGCGCAGCGCTCAAGCGCGGGATGAACATCGTTTACGGCACGGTGCGGTTTATCGAACAGGATACAGAAAGCTTCCTGCCCTGGGCGCGCAAACGTTATGCCTGCGTGATTTTCAATTTGCATGTGCGCCACACTGTGCCCGGAATTGCCAAGGCGCAGGAAGATTTCAGGACGCTCTACGACATCGCGCTTGACCACGGCGGCAGTTTCTTTTTGACCTATCACCGCTGGGCGAGCAAGGCGCAGGTACTGACGGCCTATCCGCAGATAAAAGAATTTCTGGCGCTCAAGCGTGATTATGACCCGCAGGAAAAATTCGTCAGCGAATGGTATCGCCATTACCGCCGTATGTTCATGACTTAAATGCGGCGTGGTTTATCCGCGGTCGCGTATCATGGTGACGGCACGTTCTGCCGCGTCATGGAAGGGCAGGAACACCACATGCGCGCCCGCCTGCCGCAGCATGCCGTCCTGCGCGGGGTCGTGGGTGGAAACGGCGGTTTTGCCCGTATATTTGGCTTCGCGCAGGGCGCTGAGCAGCATCAGGCGCGGGTCTTCATGCGTCACGCCCGTGTCATGCTGCGGCATGGCCGAGATAACCCAGCGTACCTGCGATAGCGGCAGCGAAGCGATGAATTCAGGGTCGCAGGCATCGCCGTAAACCGCGGCATGGCCATGCGTGCGCCATTTGCGCACTTCATCGGGGTTAAAATCGACCCCAAGAATATGATAGCCAAGCGCGCGCAGGTGATGCGCGATAGCATTGCCATAGCGGCCAAGACCGAACAGGATGATGTCGTAGTGCTGCGCGCTTTCGGGCACATCGGCATGCTCGTGCGCGGCGGCTTCGCGGTGGGGGTTTTTACGCTCGAACAGACCGAGGGCAGGCTCCAGCCAGCGGTAAAGCGGATGCGCATAGGTAATCATATAAACAGACAAGGCAATGGTTATCAGTCCGACCAGCGTGACAAGGCCGAGCGCTTCCTTGTCCACATGGCCGAGGCTCAGTCCCATCGCCATGAAAATCAGCGAAAACTCGCTGATTTGCGCTACGGTCAATCCGGCCAGAAAGCCCGTGCGCTTGCGGTATCCCATCGCGCCCATGATAACCATGACAATCAGCGGATTGCCGATAAGCACGAAGGCGGAGAAAACGATAGCCGGCCAAACCTGCGCGCCCAGAAGGCTGAGGTCGAGCTGCGTGCCAAGCGCGATGAAAAAGAACAGCAGCAGGAAATCGCGCAGCGACGACAGGCGTGAAATCAAGGCTTCGCGGAACGGTGTGGAGGCAAGCGAGATGCCGGCCAAAAGTCCGCCCAGTTCCTTGCTGAAACCGAAATGGTCGCCAAGCGCGGCCAGAAGCGCCGCCCAGCCAATAGCAAAAGTGATAAGCAGCTCCGGCGAGCGGGCGATGCGGTTCATCAGCGGCGTTGCGGCAAAACGCATGAACGCGGCAACCAGCGCAAGCATGCCGGCGCCATAAAGGGAAACCTCCAGCACACGCTCCAGCGGGGTTTGCGTGCCGCCGTTATCCGCGATGCCAAAGGCCGACAGCACCATCATCGCCAGCACGACAACAATATCCTGCACAATCAGAAAGCCGATGGCGATGCGCCCGTGCAGGGAATCCGTTTCTTTTTTATCCGACAGCAGTTTGACGATAATAATCGTGCTGGAAAACGTCAGCGCAACCGCAGCATAAAGCGCCGTCATGTGCCCAAGCCCCAGCGCAAGGCCGAGGAAATAGCCGACGACGGACGTAAACACAACCTGCCCAAGCCCCGTGGCCAGCGACACAACCCCCATGGTGCGGATGAGTTTGAGGTCAAGCTTCAGCCCCACCAAAAACAAAAGAACCGCAATCCCCAGCTGTGCCAGCAGCTCGATATGCTCTTTTGAATGGACGATGTTAAGGCCGGAAGGGCCGACAAGGATGCCTGCCGCGATGAAATTCACAATCATCGGCTGGCGCAGTTTCAGTCCGACAAGCCCGATGGCCGAGACAACCATCAAAAGTGCCGTCAGTTCGTAAAATACGGAAGTGTGTAGAAACTCGAAACTCGGCATGTCTGCATCCTGCGTGTTTGTGCCGATTAGACTACATCCGGCGACGCTTTACCACATGCTTGTAAATATGAAAAAGGGTGGCAGGAAATAATCTCCGTTGCACGCAGGCGCGCGCGCCTTCTAATATCAATCAGGTTTTTTAGATGCCACCACACGGCAATTTTCAGGGAGAAAACTTCATGGCGACGATCACCGGCAGCACGGGCAATGATACACTGACCAGCATCAATGTGGCAGACACGCTGATTGGCGGGCGCGGCAACGATACTTACATTATCGACGACGCCGGGGATGAAGTTGTGGAGCTGGCAGGCGAGGGCACGGATACCGTGCGCGCGTCTGTTTCCTACGTTCTTGCCAACGAAGTTGAAAACCTTGTTCTGGTTTCCGGCAGCGGCAATATCGACGGCACGGGTAATGCGCTTAAAAACACGGTAACCGGCAACGAAGGCCGCAACACGCTGGACGGCGGTGCGGGCGCGGATGCGCTGGTGGGCGGGCTTGGCGATGATACTTATATTGTGGACCTTCTGGCTTCCGGCACAAAGGCGGTAAAGCTGGAAGACAAAGTGACCGAAGCCAAAAACGCGGGCAACGATACATTGGCGCTGCGGACGGCGGGGGCATTGGGGCTTGCGCAGGCGGCGACGGTGAAACTGGCATCGAACATCGAAAATCTGGATGCTTCGGATACCGGCGGCAATCTTTTGAATCTGACGGGAAATAACGACGCCAATACGCTGACGGGCAATGATGCGGGCAACACGCTGGATGGCGGCAAAGGCGCGGACGTCCTTATCGGCGGGCTTGGCGATGATGTCTATATTTTTGACGACGCGGGTGACAGCGCGGTTGAAAATGCGGGTGAGGGCAACGACCTTATCCGCATCAATTACAAAAACGCCAGCAAGACCGTGCCTGTCCTTATCGACATGAACGATTACCCCGATATCGAAGGGGTGACGGTCGCGGGCACGGGGCTGTTTAATATCACGGCGACCGATGACGGCAATACGATGACGGGGAACAGCTCTGTCAATACCATCACGGGTGGCAACGGCAATGATGTGCTGGACGGCGGCACGGGTGCCGACCGCATGGAAGGCGGCGCGGGCGACGATACCTATTTTGTGGACAACGCGGGCGATGTGATTGTGGATACGGCGGGCACGGACGAAGTGCGCGCCTCTATATCCTATACGCTGGCGGCGGATTTTGAAAATCTTGTACTGACGGGCACCGGTGCTATCAACGGCACGGGCAATGCGCTCGATAACAGCATCACGGGCAACGCCGGCAATAACTCCCTCGACGGCGGGGCGGGGGCTGATGTGCTTGCCGGCGGCAAGGGCAATGATACCTATGTCATCGACGATGCGGGCGACAGCATCACCGAACTGGCGGGCGAAGGTACGGATACGGTGCGCACGCAGATGACCTATACGCTAGGCGCCAATCTTGAAAATCTTGTGCTGACGGGCAGTGCCAACGTGAATGGATTCGGCAATGCGCTTGTGAACACCATTACGGGCAATAGCGGCAATAACACTCTGGATGGCGCTGCTGGCGCAGATGCGCTTATCGGCGGTGCGGGCGATGATGTTTATGTCGTCGATTTGCTGTCGTCCGGCGGCAAAAGCATCAAGCTTGAAGATAAAATCACCGAAGCCAAGAACGGCGGCATTGATACATTGCAGCTGCGTCTGGGCGGCGGTTTTTCGCTGACGAAGCCTGTGACCTTCACGCTGCAAAACGAAGTTGAAAAGCTGGATGCCAGTGCGACTTTGTCCGAAACCATCAATTTCAAAGGCAATGCGCTTTCCAACGTCATTATCGGCAATGATGCGGGCACGACGATTGACGGTGCGGCGGGCAACGACATTCTTTATGGCGGCGACGGCAACGACACGCTGCTGGGCGGCGCGGGCAATGACCAGCTTTTTGGTCAGGTGGGCGCGGATGTCCTGACGGGCGGCGCGGGGCGCGACCGCTATTTCTACGAGCAGGGGGCAGATTCCACGCTGGCAGAAACCGACCGTGTTACCGATTTCAATATCAGCGAAGACCGTATCACGCTGGAACAAGGTGCCGGCTATACCGTGCTGACAGGCAGTGTATGGCCGTATGAAGGCGCCGTTGCGGATACGGTTGCCGAAATCGTGCTGAGCGGTATTGGTGACGCCATTTATTTCTTTACAGACGGTACGCATGGCTATGTCTATGTGAACGGAGACGGCAACGGCGCTGTCGGGTATGACGGGCTTTTGGTGCAATTGAACGGCCGTACAGCAGCGCCCGGTGTTGATATCATCGAACAAGCGGTGATTTTCGAAACCGAAGGCGCGCGCACAGCTGTAAGTCCGGGCGATACCGTGATTGGCAGCCTGTCCGCTTTTGGTGATGCCGATGAGTTCGTGATTGATACAGGCAGCAGCGGACAGCTGACGATTGATTTCAACGCGCCCACAAATTACATGCCGTCGCAACCCGCATACAAAGTTTCCGTCCGCACGCTGGACGGCGGCATTGTCATGGAATGGACAGCGGGGGGTGACCGTACCTTTACCGTACCGGTTGAAGATGGCGATTATGTCCTGCGTATCGAAGGATACCAATCCAGCCGCTTCAGCGCCGATGAATATAGCTTTACCTCTACCCTGTACGCGCACAGCAGCGAGGATTTCGGGGATACCGTAACGGGTACGATTAGCGCGCCAGGGCAAGTTGTCAGCTACAGTTATGATTTCGATGCAGGGCAGCTTTATACGTTCAATCTGTCGCCTGTGGGCGCCAGCCTTGATTTGAAAATCCGGATTTTCGACCCCACCGGCCGTGAGGTTTTCGTCAAGGATGATACGAGCTACTATCAAATTGGCGAAGGCGATACTTTCCGTCTTGACCCGAACGGTGGTTTTGTGGCGCCGGTATCGGGCAATTATACCGTGACGGTCGAAGCCATCAACACGCCCAATAACCCCATCAAGGAAGAAATCACCAATACGGATGGGAACTATGTCGATTATAGCGGCGTGAGCCAGACGGGACAGTTCCAGCTGGTTATTGATGAGATAGACCTTGAAGACATGGCTGCGCGCATTATTCAAGGCGCACGCTGGGACAGTGGCGATGTGAATGACCGCGGTGTGCCGGTTGTCATCAATTATAGCTTCGATGCAGCCTTGTCTGACGAGATGCGGGGAGCGGGTGGGCTGTCTTTTGTGGATATAAATTCTTACAAAGCGTTTTCGACCGCGCAGCAGCAGGTCGTGCGCGATGTAATGGCAGCGATTTCCAAGGTTGCCGGTGTTACGTTTAACGAAGTCGCGGCAGGCACGGGTGACCTCAATTTCGGCTGGACGCGCGCCACAGATGCGGGTCTGGGTGACGGGGCTGCTTTCCTGTTTGATGAAAGCGGCGACGTGCAGTTCATTTTCGACGACCAGCCTGCGGGGCAGTTCACCATCGGCAGCGCCTTTGTGACCATGCACTACAGCAGCGGAAATCCGACAACCCAAAAACTGGACACGCCCGAAATGAAATTCGTGCTGGCGCATGAAATCCTGCATGCGCTGGGGCTGCAGCACGCGGGGGTTTACGATGATGGCTATGGCCCGCAGGTCGGCGTGCAGGAGGGGATGGACAACACAACCTATTCACTGCTCAGCTACATGAACAAAATCGACTCTTCGCTGTTCCCGTCCGAACCGCAGCTTCTGGATATTCTCGCGCTCCAGACTCTTTACGGCGCGCCCGCGTCTGCGAATGCAGGCGATACGACCTACGACTTCAATTCAAAAACCCTAGAATACCTGCAGGCTATCGTCGATACAGGCGGCAACGATACGATTGACGCCAGCGGCCAGACGCTGGGCAGTGTTATACATTTGCAGGATGGCGCTATCAGCTCGATTGGCATCATCGGCAAAATCGCAGATGTTTCCGCATCCGACCTTGCAAAAGTGACGACGCCGGGCGAATTTGCCGATCAGGCGCGTTATAACATCGCCATCGCCCCCGGCAGTGTGATTGAAAACGCGATTGGCGGCAGCGGTAACGACTATATTTCCGGCAACGACGCCAATAACCTGCTGCGCGGAGGTGCGGGCAGTGACATGCTGCTGGGCGAAGACGGTGACGATATGCTTTTTGGCGGTTTGGGCGCGGATATTCTGTCGGGCGGTGATGGCGCAGACCGTTTCGTTTTCGACAATCTTGACGGCGTCGATACTGTGACCGACTTCGATGACAGCGATGGCGACGTGCTGGAAATCGGCGACCTGCTGAGCGGCTTTGATATCCTTGATGACGACATCGCGGATTTCGTGCGCCTGAGCGAAACGGGCGACGATACGAAAGTCGAAATCCGCACGGGCGGCACGGGTGACTGGGTGCATCTGGCCACGCTTGCGGGGGCGACGGGTCTGGGCAGCGCGCAAGATTTGCTGGACGACGGCAACCTCGGCGTTAATCCTGTCTTGCTCTAAACAGATGGGTGCATAAATAAAAAGCGCCGGCTTCGTGCCGGCGTTTTTTTATTCATAAAATTTCGAATATGGAGGCACGGGCCGGAATCGAACCGGCATTCAAGGATTTGCAATCCTCTGCATCGCCATTCTGCCACCGCGCCATATCGGGGAAGTTTGTTTTAGCTGAAAAACCGCGGCGTCTCAAGTGCCGCCACTGTTCAACGGCTATAAAAACGTATAAATATGACGGGGATGCAGGGTTGCGCAAAAAAGGCTTTCTTTTTAGACGCAAAATGCAATAATACAACCTGTGGCTGTAATGGCCCGCAACTTTTGGATGTGCCAGAGATGCAAAGTTTTGAAATCGCCCGCGAAAATATGATTTTTGGCCAGCTGCGCCCGAGCGGGATTACGTCCCCCGCGCTGATTGCCGCCCTGCAGGCCGTCCCGCGGGAGCAATTCGTGCCGCGCCATTTGCAGCGTATCGCCTACATCGACGAGGATTTGGACATCGGTGGCGGCCGCGTGCTGGCCGAGCCGGTGGTACTGGCGCGTCTTGTTCAGGCACTGGACGTCGGGCAGAGTGACGTTGTTCTGGATATTGGCTGCGGTACGGGTTATTGCGCGGCGCTGCTGGCGCAGATGGCCGCGACCGTCGTGGCGATAGAAGAAAAAGCCGACATCGCGTCGGAGGCGGAGCGTCTGCTGCGCGACCTCGATATATGCAATGTCGTGGTCATCCAGCAAAAGGAACTGCGCGCAGGCTACGCGGCGCAGGCGCCGTATCACAAAATCCTGATTAACGGATCGGTTGCCGAGGTTCCGGCGGAGATTTTATCTCAGCTGGCTGATGGCGGCCGTTTGGTCACAGTTCTTTCAAACAAGGGGCACATGGGCTCCGCCGTTCTTTATACCCGCAGTGGCGATGATATTTCTAAGCGTGTGCTGTTCGATGCGGCCACGCCGACGCTGCCGGGGTTTGAATGTCGGAAATCATTTGAATTTTAAATGCGTTGTTTTCGTTTCTTCGTCTTTTTTCTGAGCCTTTCGGTTTCTGTTTTCGCAGCGGCAGGCGGCGCATCGGCGCAGCAGGGAGAAGGCGGGGGAGCGGCGGCAACGCCCTTTGATGCCGCATTGGCCGAGGCCTATCTGCGCAACCCCGAGCTTGAAGCCGCGCGTGCGGAGCTGCGCAGCGTCGATGAAACATACGCGCAGGCTATGTCCGGATACCGCCCGCGCTTGACGGGGGAGGCCTCTTATACATCGTCCCATTATGACGGCGATGTTTTTGATACCCATGCCGACCCGAAAAATCTGGCGCTGGAGCTGCGTCAGCCCCTATACCGCGGCGGCAGTACCGAAGCGGGCGTGCGCGCTTCTTCCAATAGAATCAAAGCGCAGCGCGCGGTTCTTCACTCTGTGGAGCAAAAAGTGCTGCTGGAGGCTGTGACGGCCTATATGGACGTGCGCCGCGATGGCGAGCTTGTGCGCTTAAATCTCAATAATGAGAAAGTGTTGGAAACGCACCTTGAAGCGTCGCGTCAAAGATTTAAGCTCGGCGACATCACCAAAACCGATGTTAGTCAGGCGGAATCCCGCCTTGCCAATGCACAGGCCAGCCGTGTGCGGGCAGAGGGCAGTCTGCGTGCCAGCCGTGCCCGTTATGAACGTGTCGTCGGGCAAGAAGCGCAAACGTTGCCGGCGCCCGTATTCTCTATTCATATTCCGGAAACGCTGGAGCAAGCCGCCGCGCTGGCCGAAGAGCAAAATCCCGATATCCATTTCGCGGATTTCAGCCATGAAGCCGCCAATGCCGATACGCGCGCCGCAACGGGGGAGCTGTTGCCGCAGGTTGACCTGACAGGCAGCCTTGGCCGCACATACGACCCCGCCCAGCGCGTTGACGAACATGTGAACACGACATCCGTCGGCGTTATCGCAAGTATCCCGCTTTATACGGGTGGTGCGGTGGATGCGCGCGTACGCCGCTCCAAGCAAATTGAATCCCAGCGCCGGATGGAGCGCATGCGCGCCGGCCGCACTGTGCGCCAGTCCGTGATTGACGCCTGGACAGAGCTGAGCGCGGCCGAGGCCGAGATGCAGGCACGCAAGGCGCAAATTGACGCCGCCAAGCTGGCGCTGGACGGTGTGCGCATTGAAACGGATTACGGTTCGCGCACCACGCTCGACCTTCTGGATGCCGAGCAGGAATATCTGGACGCGCAGGTCGCGCATGTGATTGCAGAAAGAAACCGGATTGTCGCGCTTTACCGTGTTCTTTCGACAGTGGGGGAGCTGACGGCTGCGCGCCTCGGCTTGCCCGTGCCCGTGTATAACCCGCAGGCGCATTTCAAAAACGTCAAAAACCGCTGGATAGGCACGGGCATTGACGAATAAGCATCAATTGCCATAATCAAAAAAACCATATTGTTTTTGCCGCGGCATATTACGGTAAGAATGATTTAACCATAATGGATTACCATAGCCCTTGAGGTTTAATCAGGGCTAGGTCATGGAAATTCTCAAAACCCTTATGTCGCAGGATACGGAAGTGCTTATTCCGCTATTCATTCTGGCGATGGTGATTTTGAACCAGCTGCTCAAGCTGGTCATGACGGTGGTGCGCGTGGGCGCTATCCTGTCGCTGGTCATGGTCTTTCTGACGTGGCTGCCGCATTTGCGTTAAAGGTATCACTAGAGGGCGGGGGCAGGCGCTTCGCGGGGCTTGTGGCTCTTGCGGCGAAATCTGACTCGCTTTTCTGGCGCAAATACCTTAAAAACAGAATATTCAAGACTTTAGAACAAAACGGTCACACGGATGCCAGAAGCGAAAACAGAACAGGACCCGTCTATCGAGGAAATCCTGGAATCAATCCGCCAGATTATCAATGAAGACGGCGACACCCCTGTGGATACGGGCGGTGCCGACCTGCGTCCGAAGAGCGAGCCACCGCACGGCGGCGTTCTCAACGCTCTGACGGAAGAAGATGTGCCTGCATCGGACCTCGCCCTTGGCGGCGATGCGCCCGAAGAGATGGCGGGTGGTGTGCTGGATTTGACCGAGAAGGTCGAAAGCCTGAGCGCGGCCGAGGACAACCTTGGCGATGATTTGATGAACCCCGCCTATGACCCCGACCCGCCCCCCGTGATTGATTTACAGGAAGCGACCGCTATGACCGCTGATGAAGAAAGCCTGCTTTCCGATAAAACCGCCGATGCCGCTGCGGCCGAAATGGCCAAACTGCTGGCGAACAACGTGGCGGTCGAGCGTGACGAGCCTGCCCGCGTAGGCCGCGTGACGCTGGAAGATATCGCGCGCGATTTGATGCGCCCGCTGATTAAAACCTGGCTGGATGAAAACCTGCCCCGCGTTATCGACCGCGTTGTCACGCGCGAGTTGGAAAAAATCGCCCGCCGCGCCCGCGACGAATAATCATCTTGTCCTGTAAAAAGACGTTCTGCCTGCGGCCGTAGAGGGGCGCAGGAGTCTCCGTCTATCGCTTCTTTTTCGTTTTAGTGTTTTTTCCGCCCAAAATATCGCGGCAGATTTTATCTGCGGCATCCAGCTCTTTCTGAAAGGCTGTGATGGCGGCTTTGAAGTCCGGCTTTTTGCCCTTCGCGGTTTTCGTACCCAGAAATTCCGGCAGTTTTTGTTTCAACCCCGCGCTGGCGTCTTCGGGGCGGAAAGGCAGGGCGGCGGACAGGCGCAAAAACATCTGTGCCGATGATGTGGCCTCGACGGTTTTTTGCAATGTCTCCGCCTGTGCGGCATCTATTTTACGCGCGCGGCGCAGGGCGGCCAGCGCATCGGAAATGTCGGGCACAAGGGCTTGCGGTGCCTGCGCCGCGTGCAGCAGTTGCAGGTATTGCACAGCGAAAAGCTGGTCCATCAAACCGCCGCTGCGGTACTTCAAATCCCATTTTCCGCGGGCCGCAAATTCGCGCCCGACGCGGGCTTGCATGTCCAGAATGTCTTTGCGTAAGGCGCCTGCATCGCGCGGTTTTGTCAGGATGGGGGCGATGCCGGCCGCGAGTTTGCGGCGCGCTTTATCGCTGCCGAAAATCACGCGGTGCCGTATCAGCGACATGTGCTCCCACGTCCATGCGTTTTTGCTTTGGTATTCGATAAACCCGTCAATCGATGCGGCCAGCGGGCCGTCATTGCCGGCGGGGCGCAGGCGTGCATCGACCTGATACAGGATGCTTTCCGACGTCGGGGCGGTGATGGCGGTTATCAGCCGCTGCGTCAGGCGGATATAATAAAGGCTCGGGGGCAGGGGTTTGGCGCCGTTGCTGGCGGCAGTGCTTGCGGGTACATCGTAAAGCGCCACGAGGTCGAGGTCTGAATCGGTAAACATCCGTCGCGCCCCGAAACTGCCCATGGCCAGCAGCACGAAATCACCGCCTTTGATGCGGCCATGGGCTTTTTCAAACTCTGTGCAGACATGCGGTGTTAACTGGCTCAGCGATGCCTCCGCGATATCGCTGAGGTATCCGGCGCAATCGCGCAAGGGGGATAGGCGGCGCAGGATATGAATGCCCGCGTGAAAGCGTTTTTCGCGCGCCCAGCGGCGCGTGATGTCGAGGATGTCCTGATAATCGCGCGCGGCGCCCAGCCGGTGCGCCAGCTCTTTTTCCAGCCATGCCGTATCGGGCAAGCGCCCGAAAAAGTCGCGGCTGATAACGCCATCCAGCACCTGCGGATGCGTGCCCAGCCATTCCGCCAATGCGGGCGATGTGCCCATGATGTCGGCAACGATGGGCAAAAGCTGCGGATGATGTGCGAACATCGTGAAAATAGGAATGCCGGAGGGAAGCTTTTCAAGGAAGCGGTCAAAGCGCAAAAACGCTTCATCCCCCTGCGCCGTCGCGGCGAGTGTGGCGAGAAGCTGCGGCGTCAGCTCCGTCAATATCTGCCGCGCGCGCTCGCTGCGCACGGCGCGGTAACGCCCGTGATGCCAGCCGCGAATGGCGGCCGTAATTTTCTCCGGCGCGGCAAAGCCCATGCGGCGCAGGGTGTCCAGCGTGTCCGGGTCGTCCTCGACGCCTGTGAAAACAAGGTTGCCGCCGCGCTCGCCCAGATTTTGCGATTCCACGAACAGCGCGGCATATCTTTTTTGTACGGCGCCCATGTGACGTGCCAAGGCGTTTATTAAATCACCGCTGTCTGCGTATCCTGCGAAGTTTGCGGCAATCAAGAAATCATCCGCCTGCTGCGGCAGGCTGTGGGTTTGCCTATCGTCTATCATTTGCAGACGGTGTTCGATATGCCGCAGGAAAAGATAGGCTTCGGAAAGCACTCTGGCGTCCTCGTCCGTTATATGTCCGGTGGCGGCAAGGGCGGCAAGCGCGCCCAGCGTTGTCGGTTCGCGCAGGCGCACATCGCGCCCGCCGAAAATCAGCTGCTGCGTTTGTGCGTAAAATTCAATTTCGCGTATGCCGCCGTGCCCCAGTTTGACGTTGACGCCCAGATAGGGGTTGTCGCCTGAACGCGCCTTTACACGCCCTGCCGATTGTTTTGCGTTTATCTGGCGTTTGATGGAATGAATATCCTGTATGGCGGCGAAATCGAGGTTTCTGCGCCATATCCATGCGTTCATCAAACGGGCGAAATCATCGGCAAGGCGCGTATCACCCGTGACGGTGCGTGCCTTGGTCATGGCGGCGCGTTCCCAGTTTTGACCAAGGCTGCCGTAGTAAATCTCCGCCGTGCCGATGGATACGGCCAGCGGCATCGCGCCCGGGTCCGGCCGCAGCCGCAGGTCGCAGCGGAAAACGTAGCCGTCTTCGGTCGCCTGCTCCAGCATCTGCGCCATGTCGCGGGTGAAGCGGATAAAGAAATTCTGCGCCGCATCCTTGTCTTTCATGGGCGTGCGCGCGGCATCAAACAGCACCATCAAATCGATATCGCTGGAATAATTCAGCTCCCGCGCGCCCCACTTGCCGAGGGCGATGACAATCACGCCGCAATCTTTTTGCGGTGTTTTGGTTTTGGGCAGGCGCAGGGTGCCTGCATCATGCGCGGCGCGCAAAAGACACTCGGCGCATTTTTGTACGGCGATATCCGCAAAATCAGACAGCGCGCGCATCACACGCACGTCGTCCCATATTCCGCGCAGGTCGCAAAGGGCGGTCAGCAGGGCGATTTTTTGTTTCGCATGGCGCAGCGCCGCCATAACTTCATCGCACGGCGCAGCGTCGCAGGCGGTGGCAAGCTCTTCGTAAATCGCGGGCTCCGCCGTTTCGGGGGCGGCGCCAAGAAGGTAAGGCCATTTTTCGCAAAGGGAGGAGAGATAAGGACTGTGGCGCAAAAGTGACGCGGTTGTGGCATCTGTGCCGCCGGTTTTTTGCTTGCGGCCAGCGCGCGGGGTGGAACTTCCCCCACCTTTGCGCGGTTTGCCCGCGCGCCCTGCCGGGTTGCCCGCTTTTTGTGATGATTTAGGGGGGGATTTGCCGGGCAAGGGGCTTACTCTCGCGGGTAAAAAAGGGCTATAATCCGGACAGGCGCTGCGGTATCCGCGCGGCGTCCGTAATCATATCATTCTATCTGCAAATTTGCCGGGGATAAAGACAGCGCGTGAAAAAAGCCTTGCACTATTTCAACCGCGGGCTGGTCATGGGGCTCGAATTCTGCGCCTTTCTGGTTGTGCTGGTGTTCCTGCTCTGGGGGGCGCTTTTGTGGCGGCTGTCGATGGGGCCGCTGGATGCGTCTTTCCTGACCGAAAAACTCGAAGCGTCCATGAACGCGCGCCAGCCGGGTTTCGTATTCGACATCGGCGGCACCCAATTGGTCTGGGGCGGGCATTTCGATTTGTTCCAGATTGAAATGAAAAACGTCACCGTCCGCCGCCCCGAAGGCGCCGAAGTCGCCAGCGTGCGCAAGATGGGCGTGCATCTATCAAAACGTCATCTGGTTTTCGGCAGCATGGTGCCGAAACTCATCCGCGTTTATGAACCCGCGCTGCATGTCGTGCGGTGGGAAGATGGCCACATCACCCTGAATGTCGAGGAAAAACCCGCCGAAGTTTTCGGCCCCGTGCTGCCGCCCGAAATGATAGACGCCAACGCGCGCCAGCAAATCGAACTTCTGCGCGGCGTTCTCAGCGGCCTGACGGCGCATGGCAGCCTCGGGCTTTTGCTGGGGGGGCTTGAAGAAGTCTCCGTACGCGATGCGCGCCTGACTTACGACGACCGCCAGCTGGGGCTTGTCCGCCAGTCGTCCGATACCGATATCACCATTGGCCGTACCCGCACGGGCATGCTGGCCAAGATTGATATGGCCGTCGATATGACGGCCGACCGCCGCACGCGCGTCAAGGCCGAAGCCCGCTACCGCCGTGCGAGCGGAGAGACGGATATCACGGCTTTCATCGGCGGTATCGACCCCGCCGCACTTGCCAGGGCCAGTGAAAAACTTTCCGCCCTGCAAGGGGTGGCGCTGAACATGAGTGTCAGTTTATCGGCGCGGCTGGACAAGGATTTCAAGCCGCAGCGCGTGCGTTTCATCATGGGCGCCGAAAACGGCAGCTTCAGCGGCTTCGGTCTTTATGAAGAGACACCGCTGCCTGTGCGCAGGCTCTATGCCAAGGGCATGGTCGATATTGCCGGCCGCGGCTTGCGCCTTGATACCCTCAGTGTCGATATGGACGGGCCAAAGGCCACCCTGCAAGGGCGCGTGCAATTTACGGACGGCAAATACGAAACCACGTTGCAGGGGGAACTGCTGCAAACGCCGATGGATTCCCTTGCGCAATATTGGCCCGCAAAACTGACGCCGGACCCGCGTTGGTGGGTGACCACGCATCTGTCAAAAGGGGTTGCGACCAAGGCGACGATTGAAACCGCCTTTGCCGTCAATCCCGCGCCGGCCGAAGGGGAAAAGCCGCTTGCCATGCACAAGCTGGGCGGCGTGATTGATTTTGAAGGCATCAAGGTCGATTATTTCCCGCCGCTGATGGCCGTCGAAAACGTGCGCGGACAGGCGACCTATAACACGGAGCGTTTCGATTTGGCGCTGACGGGCGGCACGCTCGGCGATATGACGGTCAGCAAGTCGAATATCGCCATCACGGGTCTCGACCATCATGACCCGAACAAGGACATTGAAATCGACATCAAGGTATCGCTGGCGGGGCCTGTCAAAACGGCCCTTGAGGTTCTGGATGCCAAGCCCCTCGGCTATCCGAAGATGCTGGGCATTCAATCGGCAGATGTGAAGGGGAAGGCGGATGTGGATGTCTCGTTCAAATTTCCCATTCACCGCAAGCTGGATATATCCGAAGTGCATGTGGCGGCGGAGGCGAAGCTGAACGATATGCTGCTGCCAAACATGGTGTCCGGCATGGACATCACGGGCGGGCCGATGGATTTGCGCGTCGATAACGGCGCGCTGCACGTCAAGGGCGAGGGGCGTCTTGGCGATATGCCGATGACGTTCGACTGGACGAAGAATTTCGACCGCAAAAAATCTTTTGACAGCAATGTCAGCGCGGCGCTGACGCTCGACGATGCCGCGCGCCGCCGCTTCGGTGTGCCTGAAACGCTGGGTATCATGGGGCCGATGCCGTCCAAGGTTTTATACAGGCTTGAACACGACGGACACGCGGCGCTTGATTTGACGGCGGATTTGACGCCTGCATCCCTGTCTGTCGAGGATATTGGTTATACCAAAGCCGCGGGCACAACGGGCAGCGCGGCGCTGCGTATTCACTTGCTGAAGGGCGAGCCGCAAAAAATAGAAAACATCGCTATCGAGGCCGCGGGGCTTGTCCTGCGCGGCGATGCGGAAATGTCGGGCGGTGCGCTGCGCAGTGCGCGCTTTCCGACGGCGATGTGGGGGCAGACGCAGGCGGCGCTGGATGTTGAAAACAAAGGCGCGGCGGGATATGTGCTGCGCGTGAGCGGGCGGCAGTTTGATGCCACGCGCTGGATGCAAAGCGACGGCGCGCCCAATACCGACGCCGCCGCCGCTATCAAATCGACGCCGATGCAGATATCGATGACAGTTGACCGGCTGCTGGTCGGTGAAGACCGCGCGCTTGATAATGTCAAAATGTTCCTGCGCCGCAGCGCGTGGCAGCGTATCGAGCAACTGGAAATGGACGGATTTATCGGCAAGGACGATATATATCTGCGCTATACCCCGTCGCCACAAGGTGCCAGCCTGCGGTTCGAAGCAGCAAATGGCGGCGGCGCGCTGGCGTTTTTTGGTATTTCAAAATCTATCCGCGGCGGCAAGCTGGTGGTGAAGGGCGAACCTGCGCCAAACGGCGGTAGCCGCGATATGCGCGGCAGTGTGGTGCTTAGCGATTTCGTTTTGCGTGATGCGCCGGTTTTGGCCTTGCTGCTCAATTCAATGTCGCTGGTCGGTGTTTTGGATATTTTGAACGGCGAGGGTATTGCCTTTAAACGCGCGCGTGTGAATTTCAGCTGGACTGACCGCGGCCAGCCCGCGCAGCATAAAAACGTGCGGCTTATCAAACTGCGCGACGGGCGCACGTCGGGTGCGTCGCTGGGGCTGAATTTCGAAGGCGAAATCGACAACTGGGCGAATATGCTGGATATCGACGGTACGATTATCCCGATTTCCGGTGTGAATAATGTGCTGAGCGGTATCCCGCTGGTGGGCGATATTCTGACAGGCGGCGGCAGCGGTATTCTGGCAGCGACCTACCGTATCAAAGGGCCGAAGGACAAGCCGCAGGTATCGGTGAACCCGCTTTCCGTCCTCGCCCCCGGCATCCTGCGCAAAATTTTCTTCGAGAATTAAATCGAAAGCAGCGGGAGCTGCTTACGCCACCACCACCAGCGCGTGTTTTTTCTTTCCGGCGGACAGTTTGATGTGTCCGTCATTGCCAACGTCGGCGAGGGTGACGATGCGCTGGTCGTTATCGACTTTTTCGTCGTTGATGCGTGCGCCGCCGCCGGCAATCAAGCGGCGGGCTTCGCCGCCGGATGCGGCAAGGCCGGCGTCTTTGAAAAGAACGAAGGCGGGGATGCCTTCTGACAGCGCCTTGTTTTCAATTTTAATCGTCGGCAGGCCTTCGGCCGCGCCGCCTTCTTCGAAGGTTTTGCGCGCGGTTTCGGCGGCGTCTTCGGCTGCTTTCTGGCCGTGGCACATGCGGGTGGCTTCGAAGGCGAGGATTTTTTTCGCCTCGTTAATCTCCCCGCCGCGCAGGGCTTCAAGGCGGGCGATTTCGTCCATCGGCAACTCTGTGTAGATTTTCAGCATGCGCACGACGTCGGTGTCTTCGGTATTGCGCCAGTACTGGTAGTAATCATAGGCGCTGAACATATCGTCGTTGAGCCAGACGGCGCCTGTCGCGCTCTTGCCCATTTTTTTACCGCTCGACGTGGTCAGGAGCGGGCAGGTCAGGCCGAAGGATTCTTTTTGCAAAATGCGGCGCACCAAATCGACGCCGCCGATGATGTTGCCCCACTGGTCGGAACCGCCGAACTGCGCCGTGCAGCCATAGCGGCGATACAGCTCCAGAAAGTCGTAGGCCTGCAAAAGCATATAGTTGAATTCAAGGAAGCTGAGGGATTGTTCCCGCTCCAGCCGCAGGCGCACGCTATCCATGGTCAGCATACGGTTGACGCTGAAATGCGGGCCGTAATCGCGCAGGAATTCGATGTAGTTGATTTTCTCCAGCCACTCGGCATTGTTGACCATCAGCGCGTCTGTGGGGCTATTGCCGAAGGTGATGAATTTTTGAAAGACTTTGCGGATGCCCGCGATGTTGTTGTCGATGTCGGCATCGGAAAGCATCTTGCGGCTTTCGTCCTTGCCCGTCGGGTCGCCGACTTTGGTCGTGCCGCCGCCCATAAGCACGATGGGGCGGTGGCCGCATTTTTGAAACCAGCGCATCATCATGATGGAAAGCAGACTGCCTGCATGCAGGCTGGTTGCCGTGGCGTCATAGCCCGTGTAGCAAGTGACAGTGCCGCTTTCCAGCTGCTTGCGCAGGCCGTCGATGTCGGTGCATTGGTGCAGGAAACCACGTTCCTGCATGATGTGGAGGAAATCGGACGTCGATGTCATGGAGGTTCTGTTCTTTCGGTTTTTTATTTTTGCTTAAAGACGGCTTGCGCGTACGACATCATGGATGATGTCGAGGATAAGGTCGGTCTTGGTATCGATAAGAACGATATCGCGGCCAACCAGAATACGCTTGGTGCCTGCTTTGGGCGGATAGAGTTTATTTTGCAGCGCGAGCGGCAAGTCGTTGCGCGCAAGGCCGGGGGGCAACGTACCGTTTTTCTTCAGCTGTTTTTCAAGCCCGGGCGGCAGGCGGTCTTTTTTGGCAAGGCCGGGGGGCAGGCCTTTGCCTTTTTTCTTGCCGCCTTTGCCTTTGGCGTTCTCTTTGTCGTTTTGCAGATAGAATTCTTCGATAACAGCGCGCTCGGCTTCGCTGAATACGCGCTCGATAACGCGCTGGGCGGCGCTATCACCGGAATTTGCCGGCGCGGCCATGGCATAAACCGAGGGCACAACGGACATAACCGTCAAAATCAGCATGGCGATGATATTGTGCATGGCGGGAGACCTTTCACGTCCTTGAATTTGGGGCTATCATAGGCTATTTGCTGTATTGCGGCAATATGCCAATAGGAGCCTGAAAAATGCAGATTTATCGCGTAGTTGGCCTGATGAGCGGCACCTCGCTCGATGGTATCGATGCCGCCATCCTCTCCACGGACGGCGAGGGGTATATCCTGCGCGAGGGCTTCATATCCGTGCCCTACGACGACGGTCTGCGCGCGCGTATCCGCGCCTGTTTGAATTTACCGCCCGAGCGCCGCGCCGAGGCCGCTGCGGTGGAGCGTGAATTGACCGAAGCGCATGCCGCTGCCATCCGCCAACTACTGGCAGTGCGGGGAAGTTCCGCAGGCATAGACCTTGTTGGGTTTCATGGCCAGACCGTGGCGCATGACCCCGCGCGGGGTTATACCTGCCAGCTGGGCGATGGCGCGCATCTGGCGGCGCTGACGGGCTTGCCTGTTGTGAACGATTTCCGTACACCGGATGTGAAGGCGGGCGGGCAGGGCGCGCCGCTTGCGCCCGTCTATCACCGCGCGCTGGCCGCGCAGCTGGAAAAACCTTGTGCATTTTTGAACATTGGCGGCGTGGCGAATGTGACCTATGTGGGCGACGATGGCGGCATACTGGCTTTCGATACCGGCCCCGGCAATGCGCTGATTGACGACTGGATGCTGCAAAAAACAGGTCAGAAATACGATAAAAACGGCGAAGCTGCCGCATCCGGCCGCGCGGATGAAACGGTGCTGGCGGATTTGATGTCGCATCCGTTTTTTGCCGCAAAGCCGCCCAAATCCCTCGACCGTAACGATTTCGTTTCTGCGCGCTGGCAGCATCTGGGCGTGAACGAAGGCGCGGCGACGCTGACAGCCTTTACGGTGCGCGCTGTTGCGCGCGCAGCGGATTTTCTGCCGCAAAAACCGCGCCGCTGGGTTGTCTCCGGTGGCGGCAGGCTGAATGCCGAAATGATGCACGGGCTGCGCGGCGCGCTTGGCGTGCCTGTGAACCCTATCGAAGATATCGGCTTTGACGGCGATGCTATCGAGGCGGAGGCTTTTGCCTATATGGCGGTGCGCAGCCTGCGCGGCCTGCCTATCAGTTTCCCCGGCACCACGGGGGCGCCGCGCGACATGACGGGCGGCACGCTGCATCACCCGCGCGGCAAAACGGCGGGCGCGGCATGAGTTTGATTGTACAGGCAACGCCGGAGGCGATTGCACAGGCGGCTGATCGCCTGCGTGCGGGCGCGCTTGTGACCCTGCCCACCGAAACGGTCTATGGCCTTGGCGCCGATGCCACCAACGACCGCGCCGTGGCGGCGATATTCGAAGCCAAAGGGCGCCCGACATTCAACCCCGTGATTGTGCATGTCGTCAACCGCGCGCAGGCCGAAGAGATTGTGGAATTTGATATTCGTGCGCGGCTGCTGGCGGAGCTGTTCTGGCCGGGGCCTCTCACCATGATTTTGCCGCGCAAATCGGGCTCCGCCGTGTCGCTGCTGTGCAGTGCGGGGTTGCCGACGATTGCGGTGCGCTGCCCGTCCCATCCGGTGGCGCGGCAGCTGATTACGGCGCTGGGCCGCCCGATTGCCGCGCCGAGCGCGAATGCCTCCGGTCTTCTCAGCCCCACGACGCCGCAGCATGTGGCGCAAAGCCTTGGTGAAAAAGCCGGCATGATTTTGGCGGGCGGCAAGGCGGCGGTGGGGCTTGAATCAACGGTTATAGACCTCAGCGGCGATGTTGCCGTTCTGCTCAGGCCGGGTGGCGTGACGCTGGACGAGCTGGAAATGCACCTCGGTGAAGTGCGCGTGGAAACCGAAGCGGTGGATGACAAACCCAAATCGCCGGGGCAATTGTTGAAACATTACGCGCCGCGCACGCCGCTGCGGCTGCATGCTGTGGATGTGGCGGAGGGGGAGGCCTTGCTTGCCTTCGGCTCCCTCAAATTCATGGGCATGCAGGGCGGCGGCTTTGCCAAACAAAAGTTGCCGGATGGCTGGCTCTTGAACCTCAGCGAAACGGGTGATTTGAACGAAGCGGCGGCGAATGTTTTTGCCATGCTGCATCTTCTGGATGGCTGCGGCGCAGAGCGGATTGCGGTCATGAATATACCGGACACCGGTCTTGGTCTTGCTATCAACGACAGGCTGAAAAGGGCAGCGGGCGCGCAAGAGGCGAGCCCGCAAAAATAAAAACACGCGCGCAAGAGGCGAGCCCGCAAAAATAAAAACACGCGCGCAAGCGGCAAGTCCGCAAAAAAAGCATCTCTTGCAACTTTTCGTCATACCGGCGCAGGCCGGTATCCAGAAAGCCGGGTACGCCAATATAAACCAGAGATGGCCACCGGCCTGCGCCGGTGTGACGTTCTTTATGTCCGCGCCTAGCTTTAATAATCTTTACGCTTATAGGTCTGTTTCTTTTCGGGCGTGTGGTCTGGGGTGCTTTCGGTATAGGGCAGCGCCGCGCCGGCAAGCTTCAGCGACGGCAGCAGGCTTGATGCTTTCTCCGCCATTTCGCGGATGACGGGCAGGGCGGGTGCTGTGAAATTCTCGACGATTTCGTTGTAATCAAGATTGCCGGATTTGTCCGCGTCATAGCGAGCCAGCAAATCGGTGGCGATGGCGTGGCCTTCTTCGGCCGCGCGCGTTTTGACGGCTTTGATTTCCTCCGCGCTTAGTTGCGGCTTTGCGCCCATTTCGGCGAAGAGCATCAGGCTTTCGGTCGCGGCCAGAATTTCGTCTTTGCCCAGACGCTTGTTGTTGTCGCTGTCGGCCAGTTTGAAGGCGACGCGGGCACAGTCCTTGCTGTCGGTCACGGCGCAGGCTTCGCGCAGGCGGTCAACGAAGCGCATCAGGCGCGCCATGTTTTTGGGCACGACCGTGGGCGCTTCGGTGCAGGAGGTATATTCGACGCTCTGGTCATGGGGCAGTTTTTCCCACAGCCGCGGCCAGTTGCGGGTGCGTTTGGCGGGCGGTTTTTCAAGGAGGCCAAGGGTCATGATGCCGTCGTTTTCGACCTGCACAGGCGCCACGGTGCTGCCGAGGGAGAGAATCAAGTAATCCTCGGATTCCCGCGCCAACCCCGCAGGCTCGAGGGAAAGCCCCCCGCCGGAGGATTTTAGGTAAAAATGACGGGTAAAAAGCAGGGCTTCGTCATAAATCCCGCAATCGGGCAGGGCCCAGTTGCCCTGAATCTTGTCGGGGATAGCGGCAAGCTCTTGAGCTTTCGCCATATTCCCGCTAAAACAAAGCGCAATAAGGAAATAAGTAAAAACGACTATCAGGCGCCGCATCATCCACCGAACCCGGTTGAAACCAGAAAAATTATGACAGAACAAAAACACATCCGGAACTTCTCGATTATTGCCCATATCGACCATGGGAAGTCAACACTTGCCGACCGTCTTATCCAGACCTGCGGCGGCCTGACCGACCGCGAGATGAAAGAGCAAATTCTCGACAACATGGAGCTGGAACGCGAGCGCGGCATCACCATCAAAGCCCAGACTGTGCGGTTGAACTATAAAGCCAAAGACGGTCAGCAGTACGTCTTGAACCTGATGGACACGCCCGGCCAC